>NZ_JBHVIV010000003.1:81911-212785 GCF_042799475.1 Kitasatospora sp. NPDC057692
GCCCCCTGCCCGGGGGGGCGGGGTGGGGCGGGGGCCCCCCCGGGGGCGCCCGGGCCCACAACCTGTCGCGCCACGGCCCCCGCGGGGGGGCCGCGGGGCGGGGGGCGGGGCGCCCCACCGGCGTCCGCGTGCGCCCGCTCTTTTCCCCGGTCGCCCTCCGTCCGACGGGCCGGGCTTCTAGGATCCGTTCATGGTGGTCAACGGGGCGGTTCCGATCGATGACGGGCAGCGGCGGGCACGGCTGGGGAGGCGGTTGCTGCTGGCGCCGTCCGTGCGGGCGGCGCGGGCGGAGGAGGTGGCCGACGCGGTCGTCGGACTGCACGCCAGCGACGCCGCGACGGTGTACCTGTCGGCGTGCGCGCGGCTGGGCGAGCCGTCCGCGGCCGAGGTGGAGCGGGCGCTGTACGAGGACGTCTCGCTGGTGAAGCTGCTGTCGATGCGGCGGACGATCTTCGCGGTGACCGAGGAGTTCGCGCCGTACGTGAGCGCGGCGGCGGCGCGGCAGATCGCGGCCAAGGAGCGGGCGACGCTGCTGAAGCACCTCGCGGAGTTCGCCGAGGGGTGGAGCGGGGCGCGGCTGGCGCAGACCGAGCGGGAGGTGCTGGCGGCGCTGGCGGTGCGCGGCGAGGCGACCACGGCCGAGCTGGGCGCGGACGTGCCGGCGCTGCAAGAGACGATGCTGATGTCGGCGGGCAAGCGGTACGAGGCGAAGCAGAGCGTGGGGAGCCGGCTGCTGCGGCTGCTGGCCTCGGACGGGCACGTGCGGCGCTGCCGGCCGCGCGGGTCGTGGCTGAGCAGCAGCTACCCGTGGGCGCCGCTGGCGCCGTGGCCGGAGGTGCCGGCGGGGGAGGCCAAGGCGGAGGTGGTGCGGCGCTGGCTGGCGCGGTACGGGCCGGGCACCGTCGAGGACGTGAAGTGGTGGACCGGCTGGACGCTGGGGGACGTCCGCAGGGCGCTGGCCGAGGTGGGCGCGGTGGAGGCGGTGCTGGACGGCGGCGCGACCGGTCTGGTGCTGCCGGGGGACGAGGGGCCGGTGGCGGAGCCGGAGCCGTGGGCGGCGCTGCTGCCGGCGCTGGATCCGGCGGTGATGGGCTGGCGGGGGCGGGACTGGTACCTGCGGCCCGAGGACGTGCCGGCCCTGTTCGACCGGGCGGGGAACGCGGGTCCGACGGTGTGGTGGTGCGGCCGGGTGATCGGCGGCTGGGCGCAGCGGGCCGACGGCGAGGTGGTGTGGCGGCTGTTCGAGGACGCCGGGGCCGAGGCGCGGGCGGCGGTCGCGGAGGAGGCGCGGCGGCTGGCGCGCTGGCTGGGGGCGGTCCGGGTGACGCCGCGGTTCCGCACGCCGCTGGAGCGCGAGCTGGTGGCCTGAGTCCCGCTCCGGCCAGGCCCTGGTCAGGCCGGGGGCGGGGTGCCGGGCTGGGCGGTGGCCGGGGGCTTGGTGGCGGGCGGCAGGACGGGGGTGCGGGTCGGGTCCGGGGTCCGGCCGGGGGCGGTGGTCGGCGGGCCGGCGGTGGGCCGGTCGGCGGTGGGCCGGGTGCTGGGGGCGGGCTGCGGCGGGGCGGGTTCCTGCGGGGTGGGCGCCACGGGGGTGGCCGGCTCGGGGGCGGCGGTGGTGCGGCCGGGCTCCGGGGCCGGGACGGTGGGCTGCCGGGGGACGGGGGGTGCGGCGGGCACAGCCGGTGCCGCCGGGGCCTGGCCGGCGGTGCCGTCCGGGGCGGGGGAGGGTGCGGTGGGGGTGGCGCTCGCGGAGGCCGGGGCGGTGGGGGTCGGGGTGCCGGCCGGGCCGCCGCCGACGGGCCGGCCGTTGCCCTCGGCGGGTTCGAGGTCGAAGGACTGGACGGCGGTGCCCTCCAGGACGTCGCTCATGTAGGCGGTCCAGATCCGGGTGGGGAAGGCGCCGCCGTTGATCCGGGCGTAGCCGGCGGTGCCGGCCAGCGGTTCCTTGGCGTGGGTCTTCGGGTTCTCCCGGAAGAGGCCGACGGTGGTGGCGAGCTCGGGGGTGTAGCCGGCGAACCAGGCGGAGAGGTTGGCGTCGGTGGTGCCGGTCTTGCCGGCGGCGGGCCGGCCGAGGTCGAGGGCGGCGGCGCCGGTGCCGCGGGGGCCGACGACCTCGCGCAGGACGTCGGTGACGGCGTCGGCGGTGCCCCGGTCGAGGGCGGCGGCGGCCTCGTGCCCGGGCAGGTCCGGGGCGTCGACGGGGCCGGTGCCGGGGGTGATGCGTTCCAGCGCGGCCACCGACCAGGGGCGGTGGGCCCCGCCGTGGTTGGCGAGGGCGGCGTAGACGGCGGCCAGGTCGAGGGCGCTGGGGGTGGCGGTGCCGAGGGTCATCGAGGTGTTGGCCGGGTCCATGCCGGAGACGTCGGCGGGGATGCCGAGCCGGACGGCGGTCTCCCGGACGTGGTCGAGCCCGGCGTCCACACCGAGCTGCGCGTACACCGAGTTGACGGACTTGACCATGGCCTGGCGCAGGGTGACGGTGCCGTAGTCGATGTCGTCCTCGTTGGGCGGCGCGTACGGGGTGGGGCCGTCGGTGACGGGGCGCTCGCTGGTGCCGTCGTAGCGGGTCTCGGTGGTGATCGGGCGGCCGTCGCCGCTGCTGTGGTTGGAGGTCAGGCCGGCGGCGAGGTCGATGGGCTTGAAGGTGGAGCCGATCTGGTTGTCCTGGCGCAGCGCGTCGTTGTAGGGCTGCCTGGCGTAGTCGGGGCCGCCGTAGACGGCGACGACGCGGCCGGTGGCGGGTTCGACGGAGGCGCCGGCGACCCGGACGTCGGTGTCGGTGTCCGGCCGGGCGGCGGGGTCGAGTTCCTCGGTGAGCTCGTCGTGGACGGCGTGCGCGAAGGCGTCCTGCTTCTGCTGGTCGAAGGTGGTGGTGATGCGCCAGCCGCCGGCCTTGAGGGTGGCGCTGTCGAGGATGCCGCTGCCGACCAGGTAGTCGTCGGCGACGCCGACCAGGTAGCCGGCCTGGCCTGCCAGGCCGCTGGCGGGCTGCGGGTCGATCGGGTCGGGGAAGGCGAGGGCGGCGCGTTCGGTGGCGCTGAGGAAGCCGAGCTGGACCATGCCGTCGAGGGTGTAGTGCCACCGGGCGACGGCCCGTTCGCGGTTGGCGGGGGTGGCGGTCTTCACGTCGTAGAGGCTGGGGGCCTGGAGCAGGGCGGCGAGGTAGGCGCTCTGCGGCAGGGTCAGTTCGGAGACGTCGACGCCGTAGTAGGCGCGGGCGGCGCTCTGCACGCCGTAGGCGCCGCGGCCGAAGTAGCTGGTGTTGAGGTAGCCGGCGAGGATCTCGTCCTTGTCGCGCTGCTGGTCGACCTTGAGGGCGATGAGGAGTTCGCGGCCCTTGCGCTCGATGGTCCGGCTCTGGGTGAGGTAGTAGTTCTTGACGTACTGCTGGGTGATGGTGGAGCCGCCCTGCATGCCCTGGCCGGTCAGGCTGTTCCAGCCGGCCCGGACCATGCCCTTCAGGTCGATGCCGCGGTTCTGGTAGAAGGTGCGGTCCTCGGCGGAGACGACGGCCTGCCGGGTGCTGATCGGGACCTTGTCGATGGTGACGTCGGTGCGGTTGACGGCGCCGGTGCGGGCGATCTCGGTGACGCCGTCGGCGTAGAGGTAGATGTTGCTCTGGGCGACCGCCTGGGCGTTGGGGTCGGGCAGCGGCACGACGACGTAGAGCACGGCGAAGGCGCCGACGGCGAGCAGCAGCGCGGTGAGGGCGGCGCCGAGGAGGACCCGCCAGGTGGGCAGCAGCCGTCGCCAGAGCGGCAGGGCGCGGCGCGCCTCGCGGCGGGCGGCCCGTCTGGCCTGGCGGCTGGTGCGCAGGGTCATGCGGAGATTATGTGCTATTTGACCCTGGATCAGGGGCGGCGCGGCTCCGGTCGGGTGATGGGGAAAACCGGGTGCGGGCGGGGTTGCGCCGCAGTACGGTGAAAGGTGCACACCACATAGCGCAGCCACTTCGGGCCCGGCCCGTCGAGCTCCGCCCGCCCGGCCCGGGACCCCCGGGGAGGGGACGGTCGGGGCCGGTCCGGCATGCGCGCTCGCGGACAGGGTCTCCCTGTGCCGCCATTTGTCGATAAGGAGACAATATGCAGAAGCTTGGGCCGTCGCGGGCCGAGCTCCGTCCCCCCGATCCCGGCGGCGCCCGTGCCGCCCTGCGCCTGTACGCCGCCGTCGTCGGCGGCGCGTTCCGCCGCTTCTCCACCTACCGGGCCGCCACCCTGGCCGGAGCCTTCACCAACACCGTCTTCGGCTTCATCCTCGCCTCCACCTTCCTCGCCCTCTGGCGGGCCCGCCCCGGCCTCGGCGGCTACGACGAGAGCGCCGCCGTCACCTACATCTGGATCAGCCAGGCCCTGCTGATGACGGTGGCCGTGATGGGCGGCGGCTTCCAGGACGACGTCCAGGAGCGGTTCCGCAGCGGCGACATCGCCATCGACCTCTACCGCCCGGTGGACTTCCAGGGCTGGTGGCTGGCCACCGACCTCGGCCGGGCCGCCTTCGACCTGTTCGCCCGGGGCGTGCCGCCCGTGCTGGTCGGCGCCCTGGCCTTCCGCACCAGGATGCCCGAACACCCTCTGACCTGGGTGTTCTTCCTGCTGTCGGTGCTGCTCGCGGTGGTGGTCAGCTTCGGTGTGCGGTTCCTCGTCTCGCTCACCGGCTTCTGGCTGCACGACACGGAGGGGGTGCGGACCCTGGTGGTGATGCTGTCGATCTTCCTCTCCGGGATGCTGCTGCCGCTCGCGCTCTTCCCCGGCTGGCTCGGCGAACTCGCCCCGCTGCTGCCCTGGGCGGCGCTGGTGAAGGTGCCGACCGACGTCTTCCTGGAGCGCGTCACCGGCACCGGGCTGCTCGGCGCGCTGGCCTTCCAGCTGGCCTGGGCGCTGGTGCTGCTCGCGGCGGGGCGGCTGGTCCAGCTGCTCGCCACCCGCAAGGTGGTGGTCCAGGGTGGCTGAGCTGCTCGCTTCCCGCGAACCGCTGGCTCCCCGGGAGCCGCTGGCCGCCCGGACGGCGTGGGCGCTGCGCTCCTGGTGGCTCACCGCCGCCATGTGGACCAGGGCGCTGATGTCCTACCGGGCGTCGTTCGCCCTGATGACCTTCGCCAACGTGGTCATCACCTTCCTCGACTTCGTCGTGATCATCTTGATGTTCCAGCACACCGACAGCCTCGGCGACTGGGACCTGCCCGAACTCGGCTTCCTCTACGGCACCTCCGCCTTCGCCCTCGGCACGGCCAACCTGTTCGTCGGCTCCATCGACGCCCTCGGCGAGCGGATCCGCAGCGGCACCCTGGACACCATGCTGGTGCGTCCGGCGCCCGCGCTCGCCCAGGTCTGCGCCGAGCGGTTCTCGCTGCGCCGGATCGGACGGCCCGCGCAGGCGGCGGCCGTGCTGGGCTGGTCGCTGTTCGTGCTGGACGTCCACTGGACCTGGGACCGGGTGCTGCTGGTGCCCGTGCTGCTGCTCTGCGGCAGCCTCATCTTCGCGGCGGTCTTCATCGCCTTCGCCAGCCTGCAGTTCTGGTGGGGCGAGTCCGGGCAACTGCACCACTCCTTCACCTACGGCGGCGCGACCGTGCTGCAGTACCCGCCGACCGTGTTCGCCAAGGAACTGGTCGCGGGTGTCGTCTTCGGCGTGCCGCTGGCCTTCGTCAACTGGCTGCCCGCGCTGAGGATCCTCGACAAGCCCGACCCGCTGGGCCTGCCCGCCGCCTTCCAGTTCGCCTCGCCGCTGGCCGCCGTCCTCGCGCTGTCCGCCGCCGGACTGGTCTGGCGCGCCGGACTGCGCGCCTACCGCGGCGCCGGCAGCTGACTCTCCTTTCCCACCGTTCTGAGGAAGACCCATGGCACTGATCGAACTCGACGACGTCCGCCGCACCTTCACCGTCCGCACCAAGGCCGGCCGGCTGAAGCGGGAGAAGCGCGAGGTGCGCGCCGTCGACGGACTGACCTTCACCGTCCGGGCCGGCGAGTGCGTCGGCTACATCGGCCCCAACGGCGCCGGCAAGTCCACCACCGTCAAGATGCTCACCGGCATCCTCGTCCCCACCTCCGGACGGCTGCGCGTGGCCGGCGTCGACCCGGCCCGCGAACGGGTGGCGCTGGCCCGCCGGATCGGCGTCGTCTTCGGACAGCGCACCACCCTCTGGTGGGACCTCCCGCTGCGCGACTCCTACGAACTCGCCCGCCGGCTCTACCGGATCCCCGACCACCGATATCGCGCCAACCTGGAACGCTGCGTCGAGCTGCTCGACCTCGGCGCGCTGCTCGACACGCCCGTGCGCCAGCTCTCGCTCGGCCAGCGGATGCGCGGCGACCTCGCCGCCGCCCTGCTGCACGACCCCGCTGTGCTCTACCTGGACGAGCCGACCATCGGCCTGGACGTGGTCAGCAAGGGCAAGGTGCGCGAGTTCCTGCGCGAGGTCAACCGCGACCAGGGCACCACGGTGCTGCTCACCACGCACGACCTCACCGACATCGAGCAGCTGTGCGACCGGGTCATGGTGATCGACCACGGCCGGGTCGTCTACGACGGCGGTCTCGACGGCCTGCACGCGGTCGGCGACAGCGAGCGGACCCTGGTCGTCGACCTGGCCGAGGAGCGCCCGCCGATCGAGGTGCCCGGCGCCCGGGTGGTCCGGGTCGAGGGCCCGCGCCAGTGGCTGGCCTTCCCCGCCGAGCAGAGCGCCGCGCCGGTGGTGGCGGCCGTCGCCGCCCGCTACCCCCTGGTCGACCTCTCGGTGCGCGAGCCCGCCATCGAGGACGTGATCGCCCGGATGTACGCGGAGGTCGCCATCGGCTGAGCGTTCGACCGGGACGCGGGTGTCCGGAGCCGCTCGCTCGTGCGGGTGGCGGACGTGACCCCGCGCCGTGCCGCCTAGTTGACCGTTGCATCGCCCGGCGCACGCCGCCCGCCCCGTTCCGCGGGCGGCGCGCGCCGGGCACCGTCCCGGCCGACCCGCGCACCGGAGGGCAGCGCCCGATGACCGTACCCGACGTGACCGTGGTGATCGCGGTCTACAACACCATGCCGTACCTGACCGCCTGTCTGGACTCCCTGGTCCGGCAGAGCATCGGGCACGCGCGCATGGAGGTGGTCGCGGTCGACGACGGCTCCACGGACGGCGGCGGCGCACTGCTGGACACCTGCGCGGCCCGTCACCCCGGGCTGTTCCGGGTGGTCCACCAGGCCAACTCCGGCGGCCCGGCCGCCCCGACCAACCGCGGCCTGGCGCTGGCCCGCGGCCGGTACGTGCTCTTCCTCGGCGCCGACGACTGGCTCGGCGACGAGGCGCTGGAGCGGATGGTGGCCTCCGCCGACGCCTGGGACTCCGACGTGCTGATCCCCAAGCAGGTCGGGGTGAACGGGCGGCTGGTCCCGCAGGGCATCTTCGACACCACCGCCGCCTCGGTCGGTTTCGAGGACTCCGCGCTGGCCTGGGCCCTCGCCGACACCAAGCTGTTCCGGCTGGACCTGATCCGGCGGCACAACCTGGCCCGCAAGGAGGAGCTGAAGGTCTACTCCGACCAGCCCTTCACCCTCGCGGCCTGTCTGCGGGCCCGCCGGATCTCCGTGCTCGCCGACTACGACCACTACTTCCTGGTGCTGCGCGAGGACCGCGGCAACGTCACCCAGCGGGCCGGGGCGCTGGACCGGATCCGGGGCGTCGCGGCGGTGCAGTGGGTGGCCGCCGAGCTGGCCGCGCCCGGCGGGCAGCTGGACGCGATCAGGGCGCGGCACTTCGGCTGGGAGGTGCCGCAGCTGCTCCAGGCCGACTTCCTGGCGCTCGACGCGCGGCTGCGGGAGGAGGTCTGCGCCGGGGTCGGCGAGCTCGTCCGGCGGTTCGCGGCGCACGAGGTGTACCACCGGCTCGCCGCGGCGGACCGGGTCCGGCTGGAGCTGGCCGCGGGCGGGAGGCACGAGGCGCTCTGCGAGCTGATCGCCCACGAGGCGGAGTACGGGGCGCCGCCGGTGGTGACCGAGGACGGGGCGGACGGGGTGCGGCGGCGGTACGCGGCGTACCCGGCGTTCCGGGACGGGGCGCTGGGGCTGGCGGACGAGCTGTTCCTGCTGGGGGAGGAGACGGTGGCGCCCCGGGCGGCCGCGCCGGTTCCGGGCGCGGCGCCGCCCACGCTGGTGCAGCAGCTGTGGCGGGGTGCGGTGCCCGTCCAGGTGCGCCGCCGGCTGCGCCGCTATCCGGCCTGGCGGCGGCTGGCGGGCGCGGTGGGCCGCTCCGGGCCCGGTTCCGGCACCGGCTCCGGTTCGGGCACCGGCTCCGGCTCCGGCACCGGCACCGGCTCAGGCTCAGACTCCGCCGCGAACGGGGGCCGCCGGTGACCGCGCCCGCCGTCCGGCCGCCCGCCGCCCGCCCGCTCGACATCTGCGTAGTGGGCCTCGGCAAGCTCGGCCTGCCGCTCGCCGTCCAGTTCGCCGCCATGGGCCACCGGGTGACCGGCGCCGACGTCGCCGCCCCGGTGGTCGGGACCGTCAACCGGGGCCGTCCGCCGTTCCCCCGGGAGGCGGGCCTGGACGAGGCGCTCAAGCGGGTGGTCGCCGACGGACGGCTGCGCGCCACCACCGACACCGCGGCGGCCGTCGCCGGGGCCGAGGCCGTCGTCCTGGTCGTCCCGCTGGTCACCGCCGCCGACGGCACGCCCGACTTCACCCTGCTCGACGCCGCCACCGACGCCGTCGCCGCCGGGCTGCGCCGGGGCGTGCTGGTCAGCTACGAGACCACCCTGCCGGTCGGCGTCACCCGGGGCCGCTGGGCGCCGCGGCTGGCGGCCGGCTCCGGGCTCGCCCCCGGGCGGGACTTCGCGCTGGTCTTCAGCCCCGAGCGGGTCCGCACCGGCCGGGTCTTCGCCGATCTGCGCCGCTACCCCAAGCTGGTCGGCGGGATCGACCGGGCCTCCACCCGGCGCGGCGCCGAGTTCTACCGGGCCGTGCTGGAGTTCGACCCGCGCCCGGAACTGGCCGCGTCGGGCCGGCCCAACGGCGTCTGGGAGCTGGAGTCCGCCGAGGCCGCCGAGTTCGCCAAGCTCGCCGAGACCACCTACCGGGACGTCAACATCGCGCTGGCCAACCAGTTCGCCCGCTACGCGGACCGGATCGGGGTGGACTTCGCGGCCGTCGCGGACGCCTGCAACTCGCAGCCGTTCAGCCACCTGCACCGGCCGGGCATCGCGGTCGGCGGCCACTGCATCCCGGTCTACCCGCGGCTCTACCTGTGGAACGACCCCACGGCGACGGTGGTCCGCGCGGCGCGGGCGGCCAACCTGGAGATGCCGGCGTACGCGGTCGGGGTGCTGGACGGCGCCCTGGACGGCGGACTCGCCGGGCAGGGCGTGCTGGTGCTCGGGGCCTCGTACCGGGGCGGGGTCAAGGAGACCGCCTACTCGGGGGTGTTCCCGCTGGTCGAGGCGCTGCGTACGGCCGGGGCCCGGCCGTACGTGGCCGACCCGCTCTACCCGGCCGGGGAACTGACGGCGCTGGGCCTGCCCGCGTACGACGGCGAGCCGGTGGCGGCGGCGGTGCTCCAGGCGGACCACCCGGAGTACCGCGAGCTGGCGCCCGCCGACCTGCCGGGCGTCCGGGTGCTGCTGGACGGGCGGCGGTGCACCGACCCGGCCCGCTGGGTGGGTGTGGACGGGGTGCGCCGGATCGTGCTCGGGGGCGTGTGACGCCGCGTCCGCGCGGTTTCCCCGCCCCCGGGAACGGGTCGTGCGGGCGGGTACGACAGCCGACCGGCGCGCGACAATCGGATGCGCCGTCCGTTCGCGCCGGCCAGCGGGCAGACTGGCGGGGTGAGCGACGAAGCCTTCAGCGGGACCGGCCCCGGGATGCGGTTCACCGCGGCCGACGAGGAGAAGAGACGCGGCGTCCGCCGGATGAAGACCATCGCGACCGGCCTGCTGGCCCTCGCGACCCTGGTCTTCGCCCTGGCCACCTGGGCGAAGGCGGCCGGCGCCGGTGCCTGGGCGGGCTATCTGGCGGCCGCCGCCGAGGCCGGCATGGTCGGCGCGCTGGCCGACTGGTTCGCCGTGACCGCGCTGTTCCGCCGCCCCTTCGGCCTGCCCATCCCGCACACCGCGATCATCCCGACCAAGAAGGACGCCTTCGGCCGCTCGCTGGGCGACTTCGTCGGCGAGAACTTCCTCTCCGGCCAGGTGGTGCGCGGCCGGCTGGCCGCGCTCGGCATCGCCCGGCGGCTCGGCGAGTGGCTGGCCGCGCCCGGCAGCGCCGAGCGGGTCACCAAGGAGGCCTCGGCGGCGCTGCGCGGGGTGCTCGCGGTGCTGCGCGACGACGACGTGCAGGCGGTGGTCGCCGAGGCGGTCACCCGCCGGGCCGCGGCCACCTCGGTCGCCGAGCCGGCCGGCCGGATGCTCGGCAAGGTGGTCGCGGACGGCGGGCACCACGGGGTGGTCGACCTGATCACCGTCCGGGCGCACGACTGGCTCACCGAGAACCACGCCGAGGTGGTCCAGCGGGTCACCCAGAAGACCCCCGGCTGGACCCCGAAGTTCATCGACCACCAGGTCGGCGAGCGGGTCTACAAGGAGCTGATGCGGTTCGTCACCGACATACGGGACGACCGGGAGCACCCGGCGCGCGGCGCGATCGACAAGTTCCTCGCCGACTTCGCCACCGAGTTGCAGACCGACCCGGAGACCATCGCCCGGGTCGAGCGGGCCAAGGGGGAACTGCTCGCCCGGCCCGAGGTGCAGGACCTCATCGCCTCCACCTGGGCCGCCGTCCGCTCGCTGGTGCTGAACGCCGCCGAGGACGAGGAGAGCGAGCTGCGCCGGCGCATCCGCGAGGGCGTGCACGGTTTCGGTACGCGCCTGGCCACCGACGCCAGGCTCCAGGCCAAGGTGGACGGCTGGCTCCAGGACGCCGCCCAGTACCTGGTCGACACCTACCGGGCCGAGATCACCTCGCTGATCTCCGAGACGGTGGCGGGCTGGGACGCCGAGGACGCCTCGCGCAAGATCGAGGCCAACGTCGGCCGGGACCTCCAGTTCATCCGGATCAACGGCACCGTGGTCGGTGCGCTGGCCGGTCTGCTGATCCACACCGCGGCCGTCGCCCTCGGCGGCTGAGCCCGGTCTGCTTATCCTTGCGAACACCGCTCGAAACGCGCGTAGAACCCAGAGAAGGGCACCCCCGTGGTCCAGCCGGACGGAAGTCGGATCGGAACCCCCAGCGCCAGCACCCCCGCGGCCCCCGCGGACCGCTCCATCGAGGCGTTCATCGCCGCGATGCCCAAGGCGGAACTGCACGTCCACCACGTCGGGTCGGCCTCGCCGCGCGTGGTGGCCGAGCTGGCCGCCCGCCACCAGGGCAGGGCGAGGGTGCCCGCCGACCCGCAGGCCCTCGCCGAGTACTTCACCTTCACCGACTTCGCGCACTTCATCGAGGTCTACCTGAGCGTCGTGGACCTGATCCGCGACGCCGAGGACGTCCGCGCCCTGACCTACGGCGTCGCCGAGGACATGGCCCGGCAGAACATCCGCTACGCCGAGCTGACCGTCACCCCCTACTCCTCGGTCAGCCGGGGTATCCCCGACGTCGCCTTCATGGAGGCCATCGAGGACGCCCGGCTGCGGGCCGAGAAGGACCTCGGGGTGGTGCTCCGCTGGTGCTTCGACATCCCCGGCGAGGCCGGTCTGGCGGCCGCCGAGGAGACCGCCCGGCTCGCCGTCGACCTCGCCCCCGAGGGCCTGGTGAGCTTCGGCCTCGGCGGCCCGGAGATCGGCGTCCCGCGCCCGCAGTTCAAGCCCTACTTCGACCGGGCCCGGGCGGCCGGCCTGCGCAGCGTCCCGCACGCGGGCGAGACCACCGGGCCGGAGACGGTCTGGGACGCGCTGCGCGTGCTCGGCGCCGAGCGCATCGGCCACGGCACCCAGGCGGTCAAGGACCCGGCGCTGCTCGACCACCTGGGCGAGCACCGGATCCCGCTGGAGGTCTGCCCGACCTCCAACATCGCCACCCGCGCGGTCGAGCGGATCGAGGACCACCCGATCAGGCGGATGGTCGACGCCGGGCTGCTGGTGACCGTCAACAGCGACGACCCGCCGATGTTCGGCACCGACCTCAACACCGAGTACGCGGTGGCGGCCCGGCTGCTCGGCCTGGACGAGGCCGGGGTGGCCGCGCTGGCGAAGAACGCGGTCGAGGCCTCCTTCCTCGACGCGCCGGGCAAGGCCCGGCTGGCGGGCGAGATCGACGCCCACCTGGCGCGGTGGCGCCAGGCCTGAGCTGCGGTTCCCCGCTCTCCAGGGCCCCGTCGGCGGATGCCGGCGGGGCCCTCGGCGTCCATGGCGCCGCTCACTCGTTCGAGTGGCGCCATGGAGTGGTGCCAAAAAGGCTCGACATGGCGCCAAAGGTGTGCCATGCTCTGGCCATGGATCTCACGCCGTACGTCGACAACCTCCGGCACGAGCTCGCGGTGGCCGCGGGCGCGGGCGGGGACGAGGCCCGCGCCCTGGCCGAACGCCTGACCCTGCCCCTGGAATCGGCCGCCCGGCTCACGCTGCTGAACGCGCTCTCCGATGCCATGGGGGAGGTGACGCGGGAGCTGGCGCCGGGCTCGGTGGACGTCCGGCTGCGCGGGCTGGAGCCGGAGTTCGTGGTCCAGGTGCCGCCGGGTGCGGACGCCTTCCACGATGTGGAGCCGGTTGGCTCCACGATGGTGTCACCGGTGCCATCCGTGGCGCCATCCCCCGCTCCCTCCGCCGCGCCGTCCGGCCCCGGGGAGCCGCTCGACGACGGCAACACCGCCCGGATCAACTTCCGGCTGCCCGCCCACCTCAAGGCCCGGGTCGAGGAGGCCGCCGGGCTGGAGGGCCTCTCGGTCAACGCCTGGCTGGTCCGGGCCGTCGGCGCCGCGCTGGACCCGGGCGCGCCCGCCCGGCCCGAGCCGCGGCCCCGGCGCGGCCTCGGCCAGGGCTTCACGGGCTGGGTCCGCTAGCCGGGCCGCCCACCGCGCCATCCATCCGCCTACTCACACCTTCTTCCACCTGCGGAAACGCCGGGCAGAGCCACGAGGACGGGACAGCCATGCCTTCTTTCGACACGCCCAACCCGATCAGCGCCACCCTGGAGTTCGACATCGGCTCGGTACGGATCACCGCGTCCAAGCGCACCGACACGGTGGTCGAGGTGCGCCCGACCGATCCGGGCGCCGAGCCGGACGTCCGGCTCGCCGAGCAGACCAGGATCACCTGCGCCAACGGCGTCCTGGTCGTGAAGGCCCCGAAGAAGCGCTCGATCTTCGGCCGGACGGGATCCATCGATGTCACCGTCGAGCTGCCGGCCGGCTCGGAGGTCCGCGGTGACGCGCCGATGGGCGACTTCCTGCTGGAGGGCGTCTTCGGCGACTGCCGGCTGAAGACCTCGGTCGGCCGGATCCAGGTCGACGAGGCGGCCACCGTCCGGCTGCGGACCGACCACGGGGACGTCCGGCTGGGGCGGGCCGACGGCGACGCCGAGGCGTCGGCCTCCGGGCGGATCGAGCTCGGCACCGTCGCCGGTTCGGTGACGGTCAAGAACCTCAACGGCGAGACCGTCGTCGGGGAGGTCGGCGGGGAGCTGCGGGCCAACTCCTCCAACGGCGCCATCACCGTCGGCATCGCGCAGGCGGGGGTCGACGCCAAGTCGGCCCACGGCAGCATCCGGATCGGCGAGGTGGTCCGCGGTCGCACCGTCCTGCAGACCTCCATCGGGGATCTTGAGGTCGGCATCCGGGAGGGCACCGCCGCCTGGCTGGACGTGCACACCAGGGTCGGCGGCGTCCGCTCCGCGCTGGAGGCCTCGGACGCGCCGGGCGGGTCGGGGGAGACGGTCGAGGTGCGGGCCCGGACGCAGGTCGGAGACGTCGTGATCCGGCGGGTCTGACCGGCCGTCGGCACGACCGGCCGTCCGGGGTCGGCGGCCGCCGGGACGGGCGGCGGTCGCGGGCCCCGGACGCGCCCGAAGCGGGCAGCCTAGCGGGGGAGCCGGAGGGCCAGGCCGTCGAGGATGACGTCCAGGCCGTAGGCGAACTTCTCGTGCCGCAGGGCGGCCGGGTCCGTGACGGCGCCGGTCGCCGCCTCGGCGAAGGCCGCGGCGAGGAACTCGTGCTCGGCCACCGCCTTCTCGGCGGAGGGCATCAGGCGGGCGATGAACTCGGCCTCGGTCCGGCCGCTCCGCATGACCGTGGTGAGGAAGGCGGCCTCGCTGGTGCTCATCCCGAGGACGTAGGAGAGCACGGTGTCGATGGCCCGTGACGGCTCCGGGAAGCCGGCGGCGGAGAACAGCGCGGCCATCCGCTCGGAGACGGTGACCAGGTTGGGCCCCAGGTAGACGAGTCCGGCCTGGCCGATGACGGACCCCAGCCAGCGGTGGCGCAGCGCGGTGGCCCGGAACGCCTCGCAGGTCGCCGTGACGTCGGCCCGCCAGTCGGAGGCGTGGGGGTCCGGGACGGGGATCTCGCCGAAGACCTCGTCCAGCGCGAGCTCGATCAGCTCGTCCTTGGTGGCGACGTGCCGGTAGAGGGAGGTCGCGCCGGCGTTGAGGCGGGCGCCCAGCTTGCGCATCGAGAGCGCCTCGACCCCGTCGGCGTCGAGCACGGCGACCGCCTCGCGGACGATCGCCTCCCGGCTGAGCGCGGGCTGTTCGGGCTCCCGCTGCCGCCGGGCCCACACGGACGGGATCGGGTTCGTCTCGGCGGCCATCGGTCGGCCCTCCCTCACTGGAATCGGTCTCAGGACATCCCTGCGCACACCGTTCGCAGGAAGCGTACAGGAAACAGGATTGCGCACACCGTTCTTCGCTGCGTACAGTGTGCGCATCGACGGAACGCCGTACGCATCGTCGTACTTCGGAGGGGAAGAAAATCATGGAAGGCCGTAACCCGCGGCGCTGGTGGATCCTGGTCGTGCTGTGCCTCAGCACGCTCGTCCTGGTGGTCGACGGCATGGCGCTCACCGTGGCGGTGCCGTCGATGACCGAGGACCTGAAGGCCACCGCACAGGACACGCAGTGGATCCTCGACTCCTACATCCTGGTCTTCGCCGGACTGCTGCTGACCTCCGGAAGCCTCGGCGACCGGTTCGGCCGGCGGAAGATCATGATCCTCGGCCTGGTGCTCTTCGGAGCGGCCTCGCTGGCGGCGACGGTCTGCACCAACCCCGGTGAGGTCATCGCGAGCCGGGTGGCGATGGGCGTCGGCGGCGCGCTGATCATGCCCTCGACCCTGTCGATCCTCATCACCGTCTTCGAGGAGGACGAGCGCGGCAAGGCCATGGCGGCCTGGGGCTCGGTCTCGATGCTCGGCCTGGTCGGCAGCCCGGTGCTCGGCGGCGTGCTCATCGACCACTTCTCCTGGCACTCGATCTTCTTCATCAACGTGCCGGTGGTGGTGCTGGCGATCACCGCCGCGCTGGTGCTGATGCCCGAGTCCAAGGGCCCGTGGCAGAAGCCGGACCCGCTGGGCGCGGTCCTCTCGGCGGTCGGCATGACCGCGCTGATCTGGTGGATCATCGAGATCCCGAAGCACGGCGCGTTCGGCGGCAACTCGCTGATCTCGCTGACGGCGGCGGTCGTGGCGCTCGGCGGCTTCGTGGTCTGGCAGAACGTGGCGGCGGAGCCGATGGTCCCGCTGGCACTCTTCAGGAAGCGCAACTTCAGCGGCGGCTCGCTCTCGCTGACCCTGGTCCAGATCGGCAACGGCGGGCTGCTGCTCGTGCTCACCCAGTACCTGCAGTTCGTGCTGGACTACTCGCCCCTCAAGGCGGGCCTGGCCTTCGTGCCGATGGCGGTCGCGGCCCTGATCGGCAACGGCGCCGGCGCGGGCCTGACGGCCAAGATCGGCTTCCGGCCGCTGGTCCTGGTCGGCATGGGGCTGATGGCCGGCGCGTTCGTCCTGCTCAGCACGGTCGACGCGGACACCGGCTTCACCGTCCCGGCGGTGGCGCTGGCCCTGCTCGGCCTGGGCGCCGGCCTCGCCATGCCGGCCGCGGTCGGCGCGCTGATGGGGGAGATCCCGCCGGAGAAGGCGGGCGTCGGCTCGGCCCTGAACGACACGATCCAGCAGGCGGGCACCGCGCTCGGCATCGCGATCCTCGGCTCGCTGCTGGCCGGCGGCTACGCGGACAAGATGCCGGCGGGCTCCTCCGAGCAGGCCAAGGCATCGATCCTCGGCGCACTGACCGAGGCCGGCGCCAAGGGTGACCCGGGCCTGGCCCACGAGGCCCGGGAGGCGTTCACCTCGGCGATGTCCACCACCCTGACCTTCAGCGCGGCGGGCGTCCTGGCGGCGGCCGTGCTGGCGGCGGCGGTGCTGCGGAACAAGAAGGTGGGCGCCGCGCAGGCCCCGGAGGGGGTGAAGGAGGAGGTCGTCGAGCCGGTGGTGTGACATCGGCGGGCGACCGCGACGAAGGCCGGCACCCCGGGGAGGGGGCCGGCCTTCGGGCGTCGGTGCGGGCGCCCGCTACAGGACGACGTAGTCCGCCTTGTCGTTCCAGTTGCCGCCGTACGGGTAGCTCAGGCCCGTGAAGTCGTAGCAGTTGCCGTTCCACAGGTAGACCGAGGGGTCCGGCTGCAGGGTGCGGTCGTCGTAGACCGTCAGGTCGCCGCTGGAACGGAACACGCAGGCGGCGCTGGCCATGTCGCGGAACGACCAGTCGGAGAGGTACTTGGTGCCCGGCTGCGACCAGCGCAGCAGGGAGCCGGAGAAGTTGGTGTGCTCCCAGAGGCAGGCCCAGCCGGAGCCGCAGTCGGAGGTCGCCTGCGGCGACAGCACGACGCCGGGGGCCGCGGCCGGTGCGGCCTTCGCGGTCCGGGCGAGCGCCGGGTCGAGGGTGGCGAGCGCCTGGTCGGCCTCGGCGACGCTGTCATGGCAGTAGACGGCGCCGCCGGTCACCTCGGTGCAGACGCGGGCGCCGTCCCAGCCCTTGGCCAGGTCGATCTGCCGGCCCTTGTAGGTGGCGATCACCGGCTTGGACGGCGTTGCCTTCGTCGAACCGGCGGACTGCTGGGCGTCGGCGGACGGGGCCGCCGGCGCGGGTGTCGCCGTGGCCGCCGGGGCCGCCAGCGCGAGCGCGCCGGCGGCCGCGGTGACGACGGCGAGCATGCGGAAGGAACGCACGGTCAACTTCTCCCCTGATGAGTCGTGGCAGGACTGTGCTGCCACGACCCAACGCCGGATCGGCCGATCGCACAATAGTTCCGACGAGGACCGGTCAATGGCTGGCCGAATTGGCTCAGTGGCTTGATTCCGTGGCCCCCGCGGGCGCCGCCTCACCGGCGGCGTCGACGATGCCCTGGGCGAGGACGGCGGTGGACTCCACATCGTCCCCGACCTTGCCCCACGCGCTGTCCCGGACCAGGACGGTACGGGTGCCGAGCAGCCGCAGGGTCGTCCGGTCGAAGATCCACTCGAAGCGCCGTCCGTCGTTCACCCTGGCCACCGCCACCCCGTGCCGCCCGGCGGCGTCGACCGCGTCGTCCACGGCCACCACCCCGGGGATGCGGGCGGCGGCGCGGTAGAGCGCCGAGCCCACCTGGGGCGGGACGACCGAGTCGCGCAGGATGTCGCCGATGGCGATGAAGGCCTCGTGGTCCGCTCCGGCGGTCGACGCCGAACCGGAGCCGTGGTTCGGCCGGGCGTCGGCGTAGACCATCTTCAGCAGGGCGTCGGGGTCGGTCGGCAGGGTGGACAGCAGCCGGTAGGTCGGGGAGTTCAGCGAGCCGTGGTCGACGGCGGGGAGCCGGCCCTCGGTGCCGTCGCGGCGCTGGAGGCCGGCGCGACCGCCGTCCACGGCGGTCCAGCGCTCGGTGGTGGCGGTGGTGGCGGTGGGTGCCATGGCGCCGTCGGGGGCCTCGGACAGGGTGGTGGTGTGGGCGACCGTCCTGAGGTAGGTGAACTGGCTGTCCTGGGCGGGGAACTGCGGCTGGCTGTAGGCCACCTTGGCGATCCGGTCGAGGAGTTCGACGGAGGCGGCGGTGGCGGGGGTCGGCGGGTCCTGGGTGGAGGAGGCGTCCGGGGTGAGGGTGACGGCGGTGATGGCGGCGGCGGTGGCGACGGCGGCCACCACGACCAGGCCGCGCCAGCGGGCGGTGAGGGCGGAGAGGGTGCGGGGCCGGCCGAACTCGGCGAGCAGCACGTCACGACGGGCGGCCAGGTGGGAGGGGGAGGGCTCCGGGTGGGGCGGCGGGGGGAGCAACCGGGCGAGTTCACGGCGCTCGCTGTGTTCGTTCCACTCGGAGTGGTCGGTGCGTGTGTTGCTCATGGCCGCCTTTCCTGGTGGTGGCCCACGGACTGATGGCTGATGGCGAGGCCGGCGGGCGTCGAGGAGGCGGAGGAGGCCCGGCGTGGTGCGGGGGGATCCTCGGCGTCGACGATCCGGCGGAGCTTGTCCCGGACCCGCGAGAGCCGGGAGCGGACGGTGCCGACGGGTATGCCCAGGGCCTGGGCGGCCTCGGCGTAGCCGAGCCCGGACCAGACGACGAGGGTGAAGACCTCGCGCTCCGGCCCGCCGAGCTGGTCCAGCGCGCGGACGGCCGCCGCCGCCGTGTTGGCGTCGGTGATCCGGCTGACCACTTCGTCGGCGAAGTCGGGGATCGGATCGCGGCGCGGCAGCCGGGACATCGCGTCCCGGTGCCGACGCGCGGTGCGGGCGGTGTTGCGGAGCACGTTGGTGGCGATGGCCAGCAACCAGGCGCGGGGGTGGAGGACTTCGTCCCGGAGCTTCCGCCGGAGCCGCCAGGCTTCGAGGAAGGTGAGGGAGACGATGTCGTCCGCGAGGTCGCGGTCCCCGGTGGACCGGTACGCGTGCGCGAAGACCGTGCGAGCGTGCTGATCGTAGAGCTCGGCGAACAGCCGGCGCTCGCCGCCGGCCTGCGGCTGCTTACTGGACAAGGAGGACTCCACGCAGATCTGGTGTCCGCAGGGGGGAGACGGTTCCCAAGAAGTTTGCGGAGGGTCGGGAGGGGAGGGGAGGGGAGGGGAGGGCGCAGGCTCGGCCCGCGCCCTCCCCGGGTCCGGCGGCTGACGGATGCGGGTCAGGTGTTGAAGTCGCCGTTCTGGATGCCGGCCACGAGGTCGCGCCATTCCGTGATGGTCAGCTGGGCTATGGAAGAGGGGTGGAGGCTGCTCCGGACATAGACCATGTCATCGGCCATGGCCACTTCCGGGCAGCTCGCGCCTTCACCGCACGCTTCGGGGCGCTGCCAGCGGAGGTCATCCATCGTGCTAGATCTCTTTCTTGAGGACTGTGATGAAGTCCCGGGACTGTCCCGGCGACAGGGAGCGGTCTGTCATGGTCTCCAGGATGTGGCGATAGTTCTCCAACTGCCGCTGTTCATGAAGGAACACCGGCCCGCCAACTGCATCCAGTTGGAGCGTGTCCAGCCGGGGAAGCGGGCCTCTCGCGTAGATAATCCCTTGGCCAGCACCCTTGAAGCCGTTGGCCTCGAAGGTGAGCACGTGGAGCGTGACGTGGGGGAGTTCCGAGAAGGTCAACAACTGCTCCAGTTGCCTCTGGGCAGCGTTGCGACCTCCAAAGCGCATCCGGAGTGCAGCCTCGTGGACAACGGCTGTGTATGGCTGGGCGCCTTCGGCCATCAGGAAAGCTGAGCGCTGGACTCGATTCTCGACACGCGCTTCGAGTAGGCGAGGTGATAGCGGCGGATAGACGTCTTGGAAGATCGCACGTGCATACTCCTCGGTCTGCATGACACCCGGAATATGGCAGACCTGGTAGGTGTGCATGCCTTGGGCGAAGAACTCCATCTCGGAGATGTCCAAGAACCCGGCTGGTACGGAGCCGCGATATTCGACCCACCACCCGCGATGCCGCTCCTCGGCCATGCGGGAGAGAGCATGGATGAACTCGGCATCGCTCTCCTCGTAGTCGGAGGCGAGTGCGCGGATGCGCTCCGCGTTGACCGGGTAGTACCCCTTCTCGATCTGAGTGATCTTCGTCCGATCGAGCCCGAGTAGTGCGGCGGCCTGGGCGGTCGTGCGGCTGGCGCTGTCGCGCATCTTCCGCAGTTCGATACCGACCCGTTCCTGCCTGACCGTCGGGGTGGTTCGTGGTGGCATGCCCTCAAGCATCCACCTTGATTCATCGGCGGGTCCAGCAGCACCTCTATCGAGTGACAAAGGTGGGAAGAGTGCCCGCACATGTGCCACCTCTGCTCTACAGTCTGTGATGCACCGCTCACCGGACGGATCGTCATCAACGTCACTCACCTGGGCAGTTGGCACCCTCATGTCTCCATCCGGTGCGCCCCACCTACACCGCTGGGAGTGTCCCCATGTGTAACCGCAACACCCCCTCCCTCACCGTCGCCCGCGAGGCCCTCCGCTCGGCCATGGGCCACGCCGGCTTCCTCCCCGACGCCATCGCGGACGCCGAACTCGCCCTCGTCGAGCTGATCGTCAACGCCTGGCGCCACGGCTGTACGGCCTCGCCCGTCGTCCTCGTCCTCATCCTCGACCGGACGCTCCGCGTCTCGGTCGCCGACAACTCCTCGGACCTCCCCGACCCCCGCACCCCCGCCGAACTCGCCGAATCCGGCCGGGGGCTCCAGCTCGTCCAGGGCCTCACCCACCGCTGGGGCGCCGACCCCCAGAAGCGCGGCAAGCTGGTCTGGTTCGAGCTCGACCACGCCGCGTGACCACACTCGGTCTCCTGGCCCTCATCATCACGGCAGCGATCGTCGGCGCCGTCTGCCGTCTCCGCTCGGAATCCCTCCACGAACGCCACCACGACCAGGACCACCGCATACCCGAGTAGCCCCCCGTCCGGGGCGCGCGCCCGGCCTGACCGGCTGCCCGGTCGGCCAGGCCGGACGCGCCTGCCGCGGCCGTTGCCCCGCCGTCGCCGCCGCCGGGGGTGGGCGGCGACGACGGCGGTCGCGGTCCGATCATCGTCCCCGGGGCGGAGTGCGTCCGTCCATCTGCCGATCGGCGGGAGGACGTTCCTCCCCGAAGCTCAGCCCGGAGCCGATGAGTTGTGCTGCTACGGTGTTCGCCGCGTTCTTCGTACTCAGCTGGCTCATCGCCCCCGACCCGCCGCCGAGCGTGGTCGGCCGGTGGGTGGTGAGCGAGGGGCCCGCCGGCACCCGGTTGGAGCTGCTGGACGGCGAGCGGCTCGGGCCGTCCGTCATACCGGCCTCGGCGTGCGGGGCGACGGCCCTGGAGGCCGACGACCTGCGGGAGATCGCCGACGGTACCCGGGATGCGTACTGGGACCCGGACGGCGGGTACGGCGTGAGCGTCAGCGTTGCACAGCCCGCGACGTGCTCCCTCGCGTTCGGGAACTACGTCGCGAAAGGCGGCGAACACACCCTGTGGTTCGCCGGCCCCAAGGCCCATTGGGCCCTGGTCCGCCCCTGAGCACCGATCAGCGCCCGGCGCCCCGCAGCGCCGAGAGCCCTGCCGCCACGTCGGCCGGAGCCGCCGCAGCGCCGCCGCACAGCGTCTTGACCGCCACGTTGACGACCGCCGCGTCGAGGCCCGACGGGTCCGCGCCCGCGTACGGGTTGTACGACAGCGCCACCTGCCGCTTCCCGTCCGCCGTGCCGAACAGCAGGGTGCCCCATCCCGGCAGGCCGCCGTCGTGGCCCCACAGCGGGCCGCAGCCGAAGTCGGCCTGGGCCACGCCGAGGCCGTAGAACGAGTGGCCCGAGCCGGTCGGGACCGTCCGCTTCAGCTCCGCCTGCTCGGCGGGCCGCAGCAGCCTGCCCCCGAACAGGGCGGCGTGGAAGCGGTTGAGGTCGGCAGGGGTGGAGATGCCGTTGCCCGCCGCGTCGGCGACGGTCGGGTTGAAGCGGGTGATGTCCGCCGGCCCCTCCGCCAGCTTGGCGTACGCGTGGGTGTGCGGGCCGCGCACGCCGGTCTCGGAGCGGGGGAACACGGTGTCGTCGAGGTGCAGCGGCTTGACGATCCGCCGCTCGACCTCGCTCTGCCAGCTCTTCCCGGTCAGCTTCCGGATCAGCATCCCGGCGAGCACGTAGTTGGTGTTCGAGTAGTGCCAGCCCTGCCCCGGCGCGAAGTACGGCGGGTGCGCGACGCCGACCGCGACCAGTTGCTCCGGCCGGTAGTCCTGCCAGCGGCTCGACCCGCGGACCCAGTCGCGCAGGCTCGCCTCGTCCCGGTAGAAGAACCGCGGGTCCTCCAGGTAGTCGAACAACCCACTGGTGTGGTTGAGCAGTTGGCGCACGCTGATCGCGCCGCCGTTCGGCACGAGGCCCGGCAGGTGGCGCTCGACCGGGTCGTCCAGCCGCAGCCTGCCCTCGGCGACCAGCTGGAGCACGACCGTGGACACGAACGACTTGGTGACGCTGCCGATCCGGAACCGGCCGTCCGGCCTGACCGGTTGCCCGGTGGCCAGGTCGGACGTGCCGGCCGCACCCCGCCAGACCCGCCGGCCGTTCTGCCGGACCTCGGCGAACGCGGCCGTCGAGGAGCCGTCCGCGATGAACGCCTCCAGCTCCGCCCGGGCGTCGACGCCACCCGGGCGGGCCTCGGCCCCGGCCGCTCCGGCGGGCTCGGCGGCCATCGCCGTCGCCGGGGCGAGCGCGACGACCGTCGCCCCGGCCAGCGCGGCGGAGGCCAGCCGGATCCCCAACCGGGCTCGTCTGCGCGGTGCGTGAGTCCGAACGAGCGTCATGGTGAACCATCCTCCCCGTGGCCCGGACCTCGGGCCCTCGTTCCTCAGACTCGCACCCGCCCCGCCGGGCCCGCGTCGTCCTCCGGACCGGCGCCGGCGGCCCCCGGTGGTCCGTCGGGGGTATCCCGGGACCCGGTCGAACGGCGGGGGTGGCGCGTTGGCCAATCGGCGTCACCGGGGTTGACGCCGAGCCTCCCCGTCCGCCCGCCCCGCCGTCCGACGGGTCGGTCAACGCAGCGTCTTCAGCGGCGGGTTCGCCGCCGCGTCACCCGTCCCGGCCACCGCGCCGGAACCGCACGACGCCTTCACGATGAAGGCGTTCAACGTGGTGAAGGTCTCCTCGGTCTCGGACCCCTGCGAGAGGTTGAAGGAGAGCGAGAACTGCCGGGTGCCGTCCTTGGCCCCGAGCCACACGGTGTTGTACCCGGGGAGCCCGCCGGTGTGGCCCCAGACCTCGCCGCACGGCAGGTCGTAGCGGATCAGCCCCAGCCCGTAGTGCGCGCCGATCATCGGTGCCGGGACGGCCGTCGTCATCTCCGCGAGCCGGGCCGGCGACAGCAGCCTGCCGCCGAACAGGGCGGCGTGGAAGCGGTTGAGGTCGGCGCCGGTCGAGATGCCGTTCCCGGCCGCGTCGCCGAAGCTGGGGCTCAGCCGGGTGACGTCCGCCAGGCCCTCCGGCAGTGTGACGTACCCGTGGGCGTGCGGGCCCGGCACGGCTGTCCGGGTGTTCTGGAAGGTGGTCTCGTCCAGGTGAAGCGGCTTGACGATCCGCCGGTCCACCTCGCTCTGCCAGGCGCGCCCGGTGACCTTGCGGACCAGCTCGCCGAGGAGGACGTAGTTGGTGTTCGAGTAGTGCCAGCCCTGCCCCGGCGCGAAGTACGGGGTCCCCTGCACGCCCACCTCGATCAGCTGCGCCGGGCTCCAGGTGGTCCAGCGGCGGTTGGCGAGGTACGAGCGCAGACTGGCCTCGTCGTGGAAGAGGAAGCGCGGGTCGTCGAGGTAGTCGTACAGGCCGCTGGTGTGGTTGAGCAGTTGGCGCAGGGTGATGGCGCCGCCGTTCGGCACGAGGCCCGGCAGGTAGTGCTCGACCGGGTCGTCCAGTCGGAGCTTCCCCTCGTCGACGAGTTGGAGCACGACGGTGGAGACGAAGGTCTTGGTGACGCTGCCGATCCGGAACCGGCCGTCGGCGCGCACCGGTCGCTGCGAGTCGATGTCGGTGACGCCGGCGGAGTCCCGCCAGACCCGGCGGCCGTTTTCGCGGGCCTCGCCGAGCGCGGCCGTCGAGGCTCCGCGTTCGACGACGGCCCGCAGCTCGGGGCCGAGGTCGACCCGCGCGGCGGCGTCGGCCGTCACGATGGCCGCCGACCTGCTGTCCCCGTCGGCCGCCACCGCCGCCGTCGGGGCGAGCGCGACGACGGCGGCGCCGGCCAGCGCGACGGCGGCGAGCCGCCCGGCGTGCGGGCCGGTCCGGGTGGCGGACCGCGCTGTGCGGGTGGCGGAAGTGGTGCGGATGACGTTCATGGTGATCCCTCCCCGGGGCCGAACTCCGGCCCCCTTCCCTCACGTTCGCACCCGCCGCACCCGGTCGCGTCAGCCTCCGGGACCAGCCTCGGTGGCCCTCGGGGGTATGGCCCGACCCGGCCGAACGGCGGGGTGGCCCACCGATGGGATCGGCGTCCGCGGGGTTGACGCCGGGCGCTCCCCGGCACTCGACCGGTCGCGCATGTCCGGTCTCAACGAGGCGTTGTGGGAGATGAGTTCGCGCTCACCTCTGCAGCGGCCCGCGGTCCGCAGGAGGCCGTCCGGACGAAGGCGTCCATCGCGGCGTGGGTGCCGGGGCTCTCCACGCCGGCCACATCGTTGAAAGAGAGCGAGAACTGCCGGGTGCCGTCCTTCGCCCCGAGCCACACCGTGCTGTACCCGGGGACGCCGCCGGTGTGGCCCCAGACCTCGCCGCACGGGAGGTCGTAGCGGATGAGCCCCAGCCCGTAGTGCGCGTCGATGTCGGCCGCGGGGACGACCGCCGTCATCTCGGCGAACCGCGCGGGCGACAGCAGCGCGCCGCCGAACAGGGCGGCGTGGAAGCGGTTGAGGTCGGCGGTGGTGGAGATGCCGTTGCCCGCCGCGTCCCCGACGGTCGGGTTGATCAGGGTGATGTCCACCGGGCCCTCCGGCAGTCGGGCGTATCCGTGGGCGTGCGGGCCGGGGATGCCCGGCGAGGAGCCCGGGAACACGGTGTCCTTCAGCCCCAGCGGTTCGACGATCCGCTGTTCCACCTCGCGCTGCCAGCGGTGCCCGGTGACCTTGCGGACGACCTCACCGAGGAGGACGTAGTTGGTGTTGGAGTAGTGCCAGCCCCGGCCGGGCGGGAAGCGCGGCGTCCGGCCGGCGCCCGCCTCGATCAGTTCGGCCGGACGGTAGTCCTGCCAGCGGCGTCCGGCGAGGAAGGTGCGCAGGCTCTCCTCGCCCTGGAAGAGGAAGCGCGGGTCCTCCAGGTAGTCGTCCAGGCCGCTGGTGTGGTTGAGCAGCTGGCGCAGGGTGATGGCGCCGCCGTTCGGGACGAGGCCCGGCAGGTGGCGCTCGACCGGGTCGTCCAGTCGGAGCCTGCCCTCGTCGACGAGTTGGAGCACGACGGTGGAGACGAAGGTCTTGGTGACGCTGCCGATCCGGAACCGGCCGTCCGCGCGTGCCGGGCGCCGTGAGTCGAGGTCGGTGACGCCGGCGGAGCCGCGCCAGGTGCGGCGGCCGTTCTCGCGGGTCTCGGCGAGTGCGGCCGTGGTGGCGCCGCCTTCGACGACGGCCCGCAGCTCGGGGCTCAGGTCGGCGCGGCCGGTGGCGTCGGCCGCCGCGGTGGTCGAACTGCTGCCGCCGTCGGCCGCGACCGCCGCCGTCGGGGCGAGTGCGACAACGGCGGCGCCGGCCAGCGCGAGGGCGGCGAGCCGCCTGGCGCGTCGGCCGGTCCGGGTGGCGGAGGTGGTGTGGGTGACGTTCATGGTGATCCCTCCCCGGAGCCCGAACTCCGGGCCCCGGCAACCACGTTCGCACCCGTGAAAGCCGGTCGCGTCACCCCTCGGGATCAGCCCCGGCGTCCCCGAGGGGACGACGCCGCCCGGCCGAACGGCGGGGGCGGTGCGACCGGTGCCATCGGGGTTGTCGGCGCCTCCCGGAGGGGCGTCGCCGCCGTGGAGGGCCTCAGGTGCCGACGCCGTCGGCACCGGCGGCGAAGCCCTCGTGCGGGCCGTCATCGGACCGGGCGACGGTCTCCCGGGCGGTGCGGGCGCCGAGCAGACCGGTGCGGGCGGCGAACGCCGGCACCAGCAACCGCAGTGCCCGGCGACCGTGGAGCGCGGCCAGGAGCCCGGTCTCCTCCGGCTCGGCCGGGGCGGTGCCGGGAAGGGGGTGCCGCCGACGCATCCCGCGTAGCAGCCGGTGCCCGGCCAGGGTCCGGGCCGGGGCGCACAGGACGGCGAGCGAGAGCAGGGCCGGCGGCAGACCCGTCCAGAGGGACCCCTGTGCCGCGACGGCCACGGCGGTTCCGCCGGCGGCGAGGGCCAGGAGGCCGGCGGCGGCCAGCCTGGCCCGGCCGCAGCGCAGGCCGCGTCGGGCCAGGTCGGCGACCGCCTCCTCCTGAGCCCGTCGGACGGGCGGAGTGACGGCGGCGTCGGCCAACGACAGGTCCCGGCCGACCGCCGCCCACACGGCCCGGTGCAGCGGGGTCGCGTCACGTCCGGGGCCGGTGTGCACCACCCGCCGCAGCCGGCCGTACCGGTCGGTGTCGACCACCTCCGCGAGGTGGAGTTCCACGACGGCCACCGCCAGCGCGGCCTTCGGACCGCCCCGCACACCCGCGAGGCCGACCGCCGTCAGCCCGTCCGGTCTCCCCCCGGCGGGCAGCCACCGCAAGAGCCCCGCGCCGACGAGCCCCGCCACGGCGCACACAACACCGATCGATCCCACCATGCCCCCCATCAACGGACGGCGGGCCCTCCCCGGCCCGCCTCCCAGAAGAGTGGCACGAACGGACGACCACCGCCCGGTAGTCGGGTTCCGTCGTCGCGATCCGGACCCCGCGGACGCGCGACGGCGCGCCACCCCTCGGGGTGGCGCGCCGTCCGGAGCCGGGCCCGGTGCCCGCTCAGCGCAGCCGGGAGGAGGACAGGATCGACGCCAGGTGCGCGACCACCATCCCCCAGGTGATCACGGTGATCGCGGCGACCGTCGCCTGCGTGGGGTCGGTGGTGCCGACCACCGCGTCCACGACCGCCGCCGCCAGCAGCACCAGCGAGGCCTCGATCCCGTTGGTCACCCGGTGGATCTTGAACACGGACGCCAGCCGGCGCGCCGTCGCGATGCCCTGCGACCGCGGCTGCGTCGACTCCTCGTCCGCGGGCGCCATCCCGCTGCGCGCCCGCGCGACGTCCACCAGGTCGGTCGACGCCTTCAGCAGCACGACGCCCAGCGCGGCCGCCAGGCCCACCGAGACCCACAGCTCCGAGCCGCCCCGGGCCGCCCGGACACCCGCGCCGATCAGCAGCGCGGCGTCCGCCAGGTAGGCGCCGAGCCGGTCGACGTACACCCCGGCCATGCTGAACTGCCGCTTCCAGCGGGCCACCTCGCCGTCGACGCAGTCGAACAGCAGGAAGCCCTGCATCAGTACCACCGCCAGCACCGCGCCCGGCAGTCCGGGGATCAGCAGCGCCGCTCCGGCACCCACCCCGCAGACCACCATCACCCAGGTCAGCGTGTTGGGCGAGACCGAGGTCCGCACCAACTGGCGGGTGACCCGCAGCGACACGGCGCGCATGTAGAGCCGACCCGCCCAGTGCTCCCCGTTGCGGCTCGCCAGCTTCGCCTGCGGCTGGCAGACCTCCCGCAACTCGGCCAACGCCGGAGCAGCGACCGCCATGATCCGACCCTTCCCTTCGCCTGTGTGTGCTCACCTGCGTGAGCGTCCGGCCGACCGGCCCAAACGATCACACAGGCTAGAGGAGTCCCGGCCCGCACTTGGACCCGGGCGTCACACCAGGGCCGCTCCCACCGGCTCCGGTGCGCCGTCACGGTACAGCCAGGCCCGCTCGACGGCGGACCAGGTGGTGGTGGTCAGCAGGTAGACCCCGGCGGCGAGCGGCACGAGGGCGGCGAACAGCACCGTGCCGAAGGACAGGTACGGCAGGAACGCCAGCCCCGGCTGCGGCGGGGTGCCGCCCTCGGCGGCCTTCGCCGCCTGGGCCGCCTGGGCGCGCCGGGCCCGCCGGAAGCCGGCGTACGCCACCGCCGCCAGGCCCGCGTACAGCAGGGCGAACACCGCCCACTGCCCCGCGCCCTGCACCTGGCCCACGTGCAGGCCGAGCGGGGTGCCGGCCAGGGTGTGGCCGAGCAGGTCGTTCGGCGTGGTGAACAGCCGGTACATCACCGAGAAGAACGGGATCTGCACCAGCATCGGCAGGCATCCCGCGAACGGCGAGGCCTTCTCCTCCCGGTAGAGCTCGGCGAGCGCCGCCTGGAGCTTCTCCGGGCGGCCCTTGTGGGTGCGGTTCAGCTCGGCGACGCGCGGTGCCAGCCGGGCGCGCGACTTCTCGCCGCGCGCCGCCGCCCGCGCCAGCGGGTGCAGCGCCAGCCGGACGCAGACGGTGAACAGGACGATCGCGAGCGCGGTCGGGACGACGTGCGCGAGTGCGGCGACGATGTCGTGGGCCAGGCCGACGGCCGGGTCGAGAACGGCGAAAACGGACATGACGGGGCGAGCCCTCCGGGGTCTCGGGGTACGAGTGGTCGGCGGAGGACGGCCGCGCTGTACGGCGGTTCCGGGAAGGACTGCTACCGGGACTACGCGGCCGCCGGGGCCGCGCCCGGCGCCCTCGGACGCCGTCGGCCCCGGGCGTCCGGATCACGCTGCGGCAGGAACGCCGTCCGGAACGCGCGCCTGCGCAGCATCCCGTCCCGTACGTTCGCCGGTGCCCGCGCCCCCAGCAGCCGCGCGACGACCAGCGCCCCCGCGACCGCCCCGGTCACCAGCACCACGGCGGCCGCGGCCGCCACCGAGGTCAGCGACCCGCCGCCCTCGGCGAGCCACTCCCCGCCCATCAGCACCCGGAGGACGCCGAGCAGCATCGCGACCACCGCCACGTCCCTGCCCTCCTTCGGCGCTCCGGATCCCGGCTCTACACAGCGGGAAGACGATCGGGCCCCCGCCCCGGTTCCCGGCTCAGGGCGTCCGGGCGGCGCTGACCCGCCGCACCCGGCCCGTCCCGTCCGGCCCCGGCAACGAAGGGCCCGGCCTCCGCACGACCTTTTCACGGGATCGGCGGCAGGGGTGTAGCCGCAGGTGCTACACGGGGCTACCTTGGGAGGATGAAGACG
Organism: Kitasatospora sp. NPDC057692; assembly: GCF_042799475.1. Taxonomy (NCBI): domain Bacteria; kingdom Bacillati; phylum Actinomycetota; class Actinomycetes; order Kitasatosporales; family Streptomycetaceae; genus Kitasatospora; species Kitasatospora sp. NPDC057692. Next base: position 110,924 of record NZ_JBHVIV010000003.1, read on the forward strand.
ATTACCCAGCGGGAGTTCCGGAACAACTCCGCCGCGGTGATGGACGCCGTGGAGGCGGGGGAGACCTTCCACATCACCAGGAACGGGGTCGAGGTCGCCGAGCTGCGGCCGGTGGCGGGACGGCGCCGGCTCACGGCGGAGGAACTGGTGGCGCGGCACGTGAAGCTGCCACGCGTGGACTATCAGCAGCTGCGCAAGGAGGCCGAGGAGTACTTCGGCCCGGAGGAGCTGGTCGGGGACGAGGACGGCGACCCGTTCGAGCGGCCGCGTGGCTGAGCGGCGACGGGCGTCCCGGCGGCGGCCCGCCGGGGTGCTGGACACCTGCGTCTACATCGACCTGGCGCTGCTCAGCCCGGCCGACCTGCCCGCCGTGCCGGAGCTGACCGCGATCACCTTCGCCGAGCTGCAGCAGGGCGTCTCCATGGCCCGCGACCCGATCAGCCGGGCGGCCCGGATGGAGGTGCTGGGCGCGGCGATGGCGGACTTCGAACCGCTGCCCTTCGACGCGGCCGCCGCCGCCCGCTACGGCACCCTGGTGACCCTGACCATCGCCGCCGGCCGCCAGCCGCGCCCGCGCCGGATCGATCTGATGATCGCCGCGATCGCCTCCGCGCACGGCCTGCCGCTGTACACGCGCAACGTCGCGGACTTCAAGGGGCTGGGCTCGGCCGTGGAGGTCATCGGCGTCTGACCCCGCTCAGCCGCCCGCGGCCGTGACGGCCGCCGCGCCGTCCCGCTCGACGCGGTCGGCGAGGGCGGCCGCGGCGATCAGGGCCTGCTTGCGGCGGCGGGTGCGGTGGACGGCGACGGGGACGCCGTCGGCGGTGGCCAGGACGGCGAAGTGCGGGCGGCCGGTCAGCTCGTTGAACAGCCAGCGGCCGACGACGAACAGGAAGAAGCCGAGAACGGCGACCATCGCGAGCGCGGCGCCGATGCCCGAGGCGTCGGAGGCGAGGCCCGAGGCCTCGATGCCCGGGCCGCTGCGGCGGCGCTTCGGCTTCGGGACGGCGCCGGGGACGTCGAGCCGGACGACGGAGAGGCCGACCGTCCGGCCGTCCGGGCCGGCCACCGCGACGTGGCCGGTGTAGGGGACGTTCTCGCCCCGGGCCCAGCTGCGGCGTTGCAGGGTCATCATGCGGGTGGCGCTCATCGGCTGCTCGCGGTGGCCGGGGCGGGGAGGTGGAGGGCGGTGGTGCCCTCGCGTTCGACGCGGTCGGCGAGCGCGGCGGCGGCGGTCAGGGCCTGCTTGCGGCGGCGGGTGCGGTGGACGGCGACGGGGACGCCGTCGGCGGTGGCGAGGACGGCGTAGTGCGGGCGGCCGGTCAGCTCGATGTGCAGCCAGCGGAGGGCGAGGCCCAGGAACACCAGGGCTCCGCCGAGCTCCGACAGCAGGGTGAGGAGCCCGAGGATGCCGACGACCAGGCGATTGCGGGCCCCGCGCTTGTCGGGCTTCCCGTCGCCGGGCAGGCCGGCGCCCACCCAGACGACCCGCAGGCCCACCGGCCGTCCGTCCGGGGTGGTCACCGTGACGGGTGTCCAGTGGACGTTCTCGCCCCGGGCCCAGCTGCGGCGTTGCAGCGCGACCGCGTCGGCCTCGGCCCGCCGCCGCTGCTCCGCACTGTCCGTCAGGCCCTGTTGATACCGCTCCCCCCAGGTCTGCATGGGATGCAGCGTAGGCGAACGGGCGAGCGAAATGGCAGGGCGGCGGGCCGAGTTCAGCGGAGTTCAGGAGAGCCCGGTGAGGTTCCGGCGGGGCCGGGGCGGGGAGGCGTGTATCTCTTGTGAAGGATTCGTGGAGCTGTCATCATCGATTCGCCGTGGCGGAGTGGAGCGGGGCGGACGCCAGGGCGAGCCGTGTGGCCGGCCGTCCCGTACGGGCGAAGGGGTGGGGACATGACGTTCCGTCCGAAGAGGCGGGCGGCGGTGCGTGCGGGTGCGGTGGCGGCCGGCGCGATGCTGGTGCTCAGCGGCCCGGCGGCCGCCGCGTCGGCGGCGGTCATGGGGTCGGGCGATCCCCCGGCGACCGCCGGTCCGTTCCAGTACGTCAACCGCAGCAGCGGGAAGTGCCTGGAAGTGGCGGACTGGCGGCTGGACGAAGGGGCGCCGGTCCGGCAGTGGGACTGCACGGGCGGGGACAACCAGAAGTGGAAGCTGGTGGGCCCCATCGATGTCGCCACCGGCGACTGGGCGCTGGTCAACGTCCACAGCGGCAAGTGCGCGTACTGGCCGAACGGGAGCCCGGTGGGTCCCACCGGCGGGACCCAGTTGGTCCAGGTCACCTGCGGCCGCTGGCTGCTCTGGACGATCCCGTCCCGCACGGATCCCGCGAGCACAGTCATCCGGGGCGCCGATCTCGTCCTGGAGATCGGCGGCTTCAGCGGTGCCCAGGGCGCGCCCGCGCAGCTGTGGTGGTTCAACGGCGGCGCCAACCAGCTGTGGGAGCGGCGGTAGGCGAGGCAGGGTCCACGGGCGCGGGGGCGGGCCGGACCCGCCCCCGCGCCGGTCGGCCTGGGTCAGCCCAGTCGGACGGTGCGGCCGGTCGCGGCCGAGGCGCGTGCGGCCTCCAGGACGGTGAGGGTGGCCACGGCGTCGCGCGGGTCGACCGGCGGCGGGGTGCCGGGGTCGGCCAGGGCGGCGGCGACCCCGACGTAGAAGGCGGGGTAGTCGCCGGCGTCGGTGGGCACGGTGACCGTCGACTCGTCGGTGCCGAGCACGCCGTCGCGGGCCGGGTCCTCGGCGCCCCAGGGGGTCGCGGCGTCGGGGCGCAGGCCGGACCGCAGGGCGGCCTCCTGCGGGTCCATGCCGGACTTGACGTACCCGGCGGTGTCGCCGAGGACCCGCAGGTGCGGGCCGACGAGCGGGGCGAGGGCGCTGGTCCACAGGTGGGAGCGGGTGCCGTTGGCGTGGGTGAGGGCGACGAAGGCGTCGTCGTCGACCACCGCGCCGTCGCGCCGGACGTCGATCTCGGCGTACACCGTCTCCGCCGGCCCGAAGAGCGTGAGCGCCTGGTCGACGAGGTGGCTGCCCAGGTCGTAGAGGGTGCCGCCGACCTCGGCCGGGTCGGCGAGCTCACGCCAGCCGGGCTTGGGCTTGGGGCGGAAGCGCTCGAAGCGGGACTCGAAGCGGTGCACCCGGCCGAGCGCGCCCTCGCGGACCAGCCGGGCGGCGGTGAGGAAGTCACCGTCCCAGCGGCGGTTCTGGAAGACGGTGAGCAGGGTGCCGCTCGCCTCCGCGAGCGCGCAGAGCTCGGCCGCCTCGGCGGCGGTCCCGGCCAGCGGCTTGTCGACCACGGTGGCCAGCCCGGCGGCCAGCGCGGCACGGGCCAGCGGGGCGTGGGTGCGGTTGGGGGAGGCGATGACGACCAGGTCGAGCGCCTCCGGGTCGGCGAGCAGCTGCTCGGGCGTGTCGACGGCGCGCGCCCCGGGGTGCTCGCGTCGCAGCTGCTCGCGGCGCTCCGGGTTGGCGGTGACCACGGCGTCCAGCCGGAGCCCGGGGGTGGTGGCGATGAGCGGGGCGTGGAAGGCGGAGCCGGCCAGGCCGTAGCCGATCAGACCGACGCGGAAGGGCGGGCGGGTACCGGAGGGGGTGGCCGGGGATCGGTGCGCGGAGGTCGTCATGCGTCCTACTCAACCACGGCGCGTCCGGTTGGCCCCGGTTTCGGCGCCGGCCTTCGCCGGTGGCCCCGGCGGCCGGTGCGGGGACGGGTCCCCGCACCGGGGCGCCCGGGAGCGGAAGCGTGCCGCCGCCGCGGTGGGGGACGCGGCGGCGTGGCGTTCACGGTAGCCGGACCGGGCCGCGCTGCCGAGGGGCGTCACCGCCGTTAGGGGCGTCTTAAGGAGCCCTTGAGGAGGGCATGACGACCGGCTCCCGGGCCCGGGGGCCCTCCCCGCACGGAGGGCCCCCGGTGTGCCGGTGCGCTCAGATCAGGTCGACCAGGTCGGCGATCGACTCGACGACCCGGGTCGGCCGGTAGGGGAAGCGCTCCACGTCCTCCGCCTGGGTCAGGCCGGTGAGCACCAGGAAGGTCGACATGCCCGCCTCCATGCCGGAGACGATGTCGGTGTCCATGCGGTCGCCGATCATCGCGCTGTTCTCGGAGTGCGCGCCGATGGCGTTCAGCCCGGCCCGCATCATCAGCGGGTTGGGCTTGCCGACGAAGTACGGCTCCACCCCGGTGGCCTTGGTGATGAGGGCGGCCACCGCCCCGGTGGCCGGCAGCGCGCCCTCGGCGGACGGCCCGGTCTCGTCGGGGTTGGTGGCGATGAACCGGGCGCCCGCGTCGATGAGCCGGACGGCCTTGGTCATCGCCTCGAAGGAGTAGGTCCGCGTCTCGCCGAGGATCACGAAGTCGGGGTCGGTGTCGGTGAGGACGTAGCCGACGTCGTGCAGCGCCGTGGTCAGGCCGGCCTCGCCGATGACGTAGGCGGTGCCGCCGGGCCGCTGGTCCTCCAGGAACTTGGCGGTGGCCAGCGCCGAGGTCCAGATGTGCTCGACGGGGACGTCGAGCCCCATCCGGGCCAGCCGGGCGTGCAGGTCGCGCTGGGTGTAGATCGAGTTGTTCGTGAGGACCAGGAACGGCTTGCCGGAGTCGCGCAGCCGCTTCAGGAAGGTGTCGGCCCCGGGGATCGGCACGCCCTCGTGGATGAGGACGCCGTCCATGTCGGTCAGCCAGGAATCGATCGGCTTGCGCTCTCGCTCTGCCACGTCGGTGTCTCCTACGTCTTGCGATGGTTCTGAACGATCTCGTGCATCGCTCCGGACCGGACACCGGTGGCCGGCCGGGCGCCGCTCGGCTGCCCCAACGCGCCCCAGCGTAGTCGTCCGCCCCGGCCGCTCACAGAGCCCGCCCACAGCACGGACCGGCCCCCGGCCCGGGCCCCCGCCGCAGCGGAAGGGCCCGGCCCGGGGGCCGGGAGGAACCGCCGTCACCGGCGGCCCGTCAGGGACCGGTCAGCCGGAGATCCAGCGCTGGTTCGCGTAGGTGTGGCAGGTCCACATCCAGAGCGCGACCATGTTGGAGGCTCCGGCCGCCGGATCGTCGATGCAGCGGCCGGAGGCCGGGTTCTTCAGCGTGCCGTCGCCCCAGAACTCCCACTTCTGACTGGCGTCGCCGGTGCACGTGCGGACCTTCACCGGGCTGCCGTCGGTGGTGCCGTCGGCCGTCAGGCACTTCTCGTAGACCCGGACGGTGTGGTCGGTGCGCAGGTCGAAGCGCTGGTTGAGGCCGTTCCAGCAGTCGTACAGCTGGACCTGCGAGCCGTCCTCCGGGCCGTTGGCGTCCATGCACTTGGTGGTGTTGGCGCCGGAGTGGAGGTTGACCGGCCGGTTGGCGGTGGTGATCCACTTCTGGTTGTCGAAGGTGTGGCAGTCCCACAGCCAGAGCTGGAGGCCGTCGGTGCCGCCGGCCCCCGGGTCGTCGAGGCAGCGGTTGGACGCCGGAGTGTTCTGGAAAGCTGAAAATTCGAGTTCTCCGGAGAGCTCCAGAAGCAAACATGAGGCCCCGCCAGAATTCCTGGCGGGGCCTCATGGCTACGTGACGGCAGTAGTTGACGGCAACGTCAGTGAACGGGCGCTGCACGAAGTGGAGGGTCGTCGCCGTCGTTGGGGTCGGTGGCGGCCCCGGAGGGCTTGCCGATCGGAGGTGCCGATCATGTGCCCCGGTCGGGTTGCTCTAGCCTCGGGGTTGCTGTTGCGGGCCCCGTTCCCGGCCGATGGCCGGGAACGGGGCCCGTTCGCTGTGGGCGTCGGGGAGGACGGAATGGGCGGCGCGGGGGAGTTGGCGGGGGAGAAGCGGGTCACCTGGGCGGAGTTGTACTTCGACCTGGTGTTCGTGTTCGCCATCACGCAGGTGTCGGGGCTGTTGCACCACCACCACGACTGGGCGGGGGTCGTCCGGGCGCTGGTGGTGTTCGTGCCGGTGTACTGGTGCTGGGTGGGGACGACCGTGCAGGCGAACATCCGGGACGTGGACATCGCGCGGGACCGGCTCGGGATCTTGGCGGTCGGGCTGACCGGGCTGGTCATGGCGCTCGCGGTGCCCGGGGCGTACGAGGGGCGGGGGGTGCTGCTCGGGGCCGCGTACTGGGCGGCGCGGATCGTGCTGCTGCTCCTGGTGGTGCGGATCCCGGGGGCGTGGCGCGGGCCGTACGGGGTGGGGGTGCTGGTGAGCGGGCCGCTGCTGGTGGCGGGCGGGCTGCTGCCGGAGGAGCCGCGGGTCGTGCTGTGGGGGCTGGCGGCGCTCTGTGACCTGTCCGCCCCGATGGTGTTCCGCCGGCGGCTGGCGAACGTCGCGTACCACCCGGCGCACATGCCGGAACGGTTCGCCCTGTTCCTGCTGGTCGCGCTCGGCGAGTCGATCGTCGGGATCGGCGCCACCGCGGCGGCGGCCCGCTTGGACGCGGCCGAACTCGTCGCCGTCACCGCCGCGTTCACCATCTCGGCCGGGCTCTGGTGGCAGTACTTCGTGTACGCGGCCGACGCCATGCGGCACGCCGTCGAGGTCGCCGACTCGCGCCGGGACGTCGTGCGGCGGGTCTTCCAGTACGGGCACCTGGCGCTGGTCGCCGGGGTGATCGCGGTGGCGGTCGGCTTCGGGGAGACGGTGGCGGATCCGCGCCGGGCGCTCGGCGCGGGCTCGGTGGCGCTGCTGTACGGGGGCTGCGGGCTGTACCTGCTGACCTTCGGCTACACCCGCTGGATGATGTTCCGCTCGGTCGCGACGACCCGGATCGCGGCGGCGGCGGTGGTGCTGGCGCTCGCGCCGCTGATGGTGCGGTGGCCGGCGATCACCGCGCTGGTGTCGCTCGCGGTGGTACTGGTGGCGCTGAACGCGGTCGAGCACCTGCGGGTGGTGCGGGCGGCGGCCCGTGAGCTGGGCGTTGAGCCGGTTGTCGGTGGGTCTGTGTAGCGTTCGGGGTGAAAGAGGGCGTACGGCGCGAGCGGCGCGATACGCCCGCGGGTCGGGGCGGTGCCGCGGTGAGCGGCCGCCCGGTGGGAGGTAGAGGTCGTCGTGACGGACACGGTCGAGGCGGGGACGGTCGAGGCGAACGTGGGCGAGGCGCAGGCGGGTACCGGGCTGGAGCTGCCGGAGTCCTGGCGGGGGGTGCTGGGCGCCGAGACGGAGAAGCCGTACTTCGCCGAGCTGGCGGCCTTCGTGGCGGCCCAGCGGGCGGAGCACCAGGTCTTCCCTCCGAGCGGGCAGGAGTTCTCCGCGCTGGAGGCCACTCCGTACGAGAAGGTCCGGGTGCTCGTCCTCGGCCAGGACCCGTACCACGACGACGGCCAGGCGCACGGCATGAGCTTCTCGGTGCTGCCCGGCACCAAGACGCCGCCGTCGCTGCGCAACATCTTCAAGGAGCTGGACGCCGACCTCGGCATCCCGGCGCCGGACAACGGCTACCTGATGCACTGGGCCGAGCAGGGCGTGCTGCTGCTCAACGCGGTGCTCACGGTGCGCGCGCACGAGGCCAACTCGCACAAGGCCAAGGGCTGGGAGAAGTTCACTGACGCGGTGATCAAGGCGGTGAGCGCGCGCGAGGAGCCGGTGGTCTTCGTGCTCTGGGGCAACTACGCGAAGAAGAAGCTGCCGCTGATCGACACCGGGAAGCACGTGGTGGTCCAGGGCGCGCACCCGTCGCCGCTGTCCGCCAAGCTGTTCTTCGGCAGCCGGCCGTTCTCGCAGATCAACACCGCGCTGGACGGCTTCGGGGTCGACCCGATCGACTGGCGGATCCCGGACCTCAAGCAGGCCTGAGCCGCAGCCTCCTCCCGATCCGGCTGACGGGGCGTCTGCCAGGCTGTGAGCGCCCGCCGTTCACCCGGGGATGGGCGGCGGGCGGTGCTCCGGTGTGCGAAGCTGGGGGCCGGACCGGGTCGGGGAGGGGCGTAGGTGCGCCGAGTAGGGCGAGGTGCGGGGTTCCGGCTGGCCGCGGGGGCGGCCCTGCTGGGACTGGCGGCGGGTGTCACGGGCTGCTCGGGGGGCAGTACCGGGAAGAGCGGCGTCCAGGCCGCGCCCGGCGGCGGCAGTCCGAGCGGGACGCCGACCGCACAGGCCGGCGCCGGTGCGCTGCCGCAGCTCCCCGGCCAGACCTTCTACGTCTCCGACCAGACCTCCGCCGCCCGCCAGTCGGCCGCCCTGCGCGGTCAGGGCCGTACGGCGGAGGCCGACACCCTGCTGCGGATCGCCGCCCAGCCGTCCTCCCAGTGGCTCGGTGACCAGGCGGCCCGGGGCATCGCTGACCAGGTGAGCCGCCGCGCCGCCGAGGCCGGCCGCACACCGGTCTTCGTCGCGTACAACATCCCGCACCGGGACTGCGGCCTCTACTCGGCCGGCGGCGCGGCCGACGCCGCGGCGTACCGGGCCTGGATCACCGGCCTGGCGGAGGCGATCGGCGAGCGCCGGGCCTGGGTGGTGCTGGAGCCGGACGCGGTCGCGCACACCCTGGACACCTGCGGGGTCAAGGGTGACGCCGCCGCCGAGCGGTACGGCCTGCTGTCCTTCGCCGTCCAGGAGTTGAAGAAGCGCCCGCAGGTGCGGGTCTACCTGGACGCGGGCAACCCCGGGTGGACGCAGGACCTGCCGGCGCTGGCCGAGGCGCTGCGCAGGTCGGGGGTCGCGGTGGCCGACGGCTTCGCGGTGAACGTCTCCAACTTCTTCACCACCGAACGCAACGAGGCGTTCGGCACGCAGTTGTCGGCCCTGCTGGACGGCAAGCACTTCGTCGTCGACACCAGCCGCAACGGCAACGGTCCGCTGGACGCCGGGGCGTGGTGCAACCCGCCCGGCCGCGCCCTCGGTGCGCCGCCCACGGCGGAGACCGGGCGGCCCGGCGTCGACGCCTACCTCTGGATCAAGAACCCGGGCGAGTCCGACGGCGAGTGCGGCCGCGGTGAGCCGCGGGCCGGCGAGTTCTGGCTCCCGTACGCGCTGGGGCTGGCGACGGCGGGCGCCGGCGCCGGGGCCGTGGGGTAGCGGGGCCGCCGCTCAGGGGGTGACCTGGATCCAGCGGGCCTCCGAAGGGGTGCCGGCGGCGTCCGCGACGAACAGCATGTACCAGCCGGGCGGCAGCAGGTTCGGGTTGGCGGGCAGGGTGAGCGCGAGGCCGTCCGCCGTGCGCGCGGTGATGTCCAGGGCCACCGAGCGCTGTTCGACGTCCGTGGCGTGGGTGACCGAACTCGGCCGGACCAGCTTGGCGGTGGTGATGCCGCCCGGCGCCGGAGCGGCCACCTGGACGGTGCCGCCGAGCCTGGCGGCGGCCGGGGCGCCGGTGAGCCGCGGCCGCTCGCCGTGGAACAGGTAGGGCGGGCTGTAGATCTCGATCCGCTGCTCGAAGGTGCCCGGCTCGGTGTTCGCCCGGTCGTTGAAGAGCGGGTCGGAGCCGAGCACCGCCACCCGTCCGTCGGGCAGCAGCAGGGCCTCGGAGTGGTAGTTCCGGCCGACGGAGGGCTCGGCGGCGGTGGTGAAGGTGTTGGTGTCCGGGTGGTAGGTCTGCGCCTTGAGCAGGTCGCTGCGGTGCTTGCCCCGGTAGTCGCGGGAGCCGCCGGTGGTGAAGACGGTGTCGTCGGGCAGGATCACGCTGTTGAGGTACCGGGTGCCGCCGGCCGGCAGGTCGGGCCCCGGGGTGAACGCGGGCCGCTCGGCGGCGAGGTCGGCGATGTCCGTGCGGGCGGTGGAGAGCGGGGACTCGCCGACGCCCCCGCCGCCGAGCACCATCACCTTCTGCGCCTGCGCCGGCGGCAGCAGGACGGAGGCGGACGTCTCGGTGAGCTCGGGGTCGCGCAGGCCGGGGACGGGGTGGAAGCCGTTGTCGGCGAGATCCCAGATCCCGGGCTCGCGGCCCTTGTCGGCGGGGCCGTAGCCGGCGTTCGAGCCGGAGTAGAAGAGCCTGCCGGACGCGGTGAGGAAGATCGACGGGTAGGTCGGGAAGTAGCGGTCGGGCGCCTTGGACCAGGTCTTGCGCGCCGGGTCGTAGATCTCGTTGTCGTTGCCGCTGAGGATCTGGCCGGTGTCGTCCAGCCCGGAGACGGTGACCACCCGGCCGTCGCCCAGGCCGGTCAGCGTCGGGTACCAGCGGGCGTAGGCCATGTCGGTGACCTGCTCGTACAGCTCGGTGTCCGGGTTGAACTCGAAGGCGGCGCGGATGCCCTGGTAGTCCTGCTTCTCCAGGGTCATCCGCTCGGCCGTGCCGTAGACGTTCCGGGCGTCGGCGCCGGTCAGGCCCTTGACCGTGTACTGGGCGGGGGAGTCCAGCACCGAGCCCGGGCCGGGGGCCACCGCCTCGGCGAACACCCTGGTCTCGCCGGCCTTGACGACGGTCGCGGTGCCGGCGCCGGTCTTGGTCGCGGCGGGGACGGTGACGTCGTCGGTGGAGACGTACTCCCGGCCGTCGGGCGCGCGGAAGACGGTGCCCCGGGGGAGGCTGCGGGCGGTGTCCGGGTCCTCGTTGCGGATCCGCATGGTGCCGGCGGCCTTCTTCACCGCGCCGTCCAGGGCCTCGTAGCGGCGGGTGCCGCCGGCCACCAGCATCCGGCCGTCGGGCAGCGCGGTGTGGCCGCCGCAGAACAGGTCGGCGGGGGTGGGGACGTTCTTGTAGGTGTTGGCGACCGGGTCCCAGAGCAGGCTCCGGAAGGTGCCGGCGTCGAAGCTCTTCTGGTTGTTGCCGGAGCCGGCGATGATCAGGACCTTGCCGGTGCGCAGCAGGGCGGCGTGGATGGCGTTGATCCGGAACTCGGCGGGGAGGACCAGGGTCTGCCAGTGGCCGTACTCCGCCTTGTAGGCGGGGCGGTTGATCGCGTAGTGGTGGTACTGGTCGGTGGCGAAGCCGAGGACGGCGGGGGCGTTCATCCCGGCCACGGTGAGGGCGACGGTGCTGCCGAGGGCGAAGCGCCGGGTGCGGCCGCTGTGGCGGATCTTCACGGTGGTTCGTCATCCCCTCGTGGCGGGTGTGGCTTCGGGCTCGGACGCGGACGCGGACGCGGGGCGGGGTTCGGGCACGGGGTGCGGCGCGGGCTCGGGTGCGGGAGCCGGAGTGGCGGTCGCCCCGGCCGGGGTGAGGGTGAGGGTCGAGACGGGCCGGGCCCGGCGGCGCCGCACCGCGTCCGCGGCGAGCAGCAGCATCGGCAGCAGGCTGAGGAGGAGGGCCAGGCAGGCCCAGGTGCGCATGGCGACGTGGTCGTGGCCGGTGCGGAAGGAGGCCGCGACGGCGCCGCCGAACACCAGCGCCCAGAACAGGTGGAACCGGAAGGTGGACACCCGGTCGGGGCTGGTCGACGCACCCTTCGGCGTCACCACGAAGCGGCTGCGGATCCGCAGGAGGGCCTGCAGGAGGGACGCCGCGTACACCGGACCGCACAGCGCGGACATCACCATGCCCGCCACGCCCGAGGAGCCCGCCGGCTCGTGCGGGCTCACGTTGTGCTTGCGGTTCCAGGTGTAGAGCAGCAGTTGCAGCACGGCCGCGTCGCTGTAGAGCGCCATCCAGAGCTCGGAGGACACATGGACGCCCGAGGCGCCGAACCCCAGGTAGAGCACGCTGGACACCCCGCCGAGCAGCCAGGTCAGCGCCGCCATCGGGTAGAAGGAGACCAGCAGCGCGTAGTTCAGCAGCCGCCCCGGCGACAGCCCCCGCGCCACCCGCCAGAACTGGGTCAGCAGCGTCTCGTAGGTGCCCCGGCTCCAGCGCAGCTGCTGCGAGAAGAAGTCCGTCCAGGACGACGGCCCCTCGCCGACCGCCAGCACGTCCGGCGTGTAGACCGACTTCCAGCGCGCGCCGGTGGCCGGGTTGCGGCTGCGGTGGAACTCCAGGCCGGTGGCCATGTCCTCGGTGACCGAGTCGTACAGCCCGCCGATCGAGCGCAGCGCCTCCAGCCGGACGGCGTTGTTGGTGCCGACGAACATCGGTGCGCCGTAACGGTTCCCGGCCCGCTGGACCAGGGCGTGGAAGAGGTACTGCTGGCTCTCCGAGAACTTGGTGACCACCGAACCCGAGCTGCGGTAGTTCCCGTACACCTGCGGGCCGACCACGAAGGCCACATCGGGGTCGCGGAAGTAGCCGAGCATGCGCTCGCAGTACTCGGGCAGCGGCACGTGGTCGGTGTCCACCGAGATCCAGAAGTCGTAGTCGGCGCCGTACGCCTGGAGCCAGCTGTTGTAGTTGCCGTGCTTGGTCCGGGCGCGGAACCGGCCCTTGGGCGTGTTCCACTGCGGGATGTCGTCCCGGCTGAAGTGGCGCACGCCCAGCCGGTCGCAGAGGTCGCGCATGGCGGGATCGTTCCCCTCGTCCAACAGCCAGACCTGGTAGGGCCCGTCGTGCCGGACGGCCAGTGCGGCGGTGAGCGTCGCGCGGACCATCTCGGGCGGTTCCTTGCCCGGGACGAGGGTGGTGAGGAAGGCGACCCGGGTGCCGCGCTCGGGCGTCACCGGGACCGGGTCGCGGGCGGCGAGCGTCGCGTGCACGTTGGAGACGACGTTGACCAGCCGGAACGCCTCGACCACGGCGATGATTCCGATCATCACCTTGTCGCCGACCAGCAGCCAGGTGTCGGTCTCGCCGGGCCGGACCGGCCAGTGGCCGGGCTGGAGCAGCCAGACCAGCAGCACGCCCTCGACCAGGGGCGCGGCCAGCAGGAGCAGCGCGGCCCGGATGCGGTGCGGCTCGCGGCGCAGCAGGCTGCGGTACTGCACCCGGTACGGCTCGTCCGGCGCGGGGTCCTCGACCGCTCGGCCGGCGAGGCGGCTGAAGTAGGCGTAGTCGTAGGGGGCTTCGGGGACGGCGATCGGATCCGGGGTGGCGGCCGGGGCGGACGGTTCGGTGCCCTTCGCCCGACGCGACAGCGGCCCGGTCATGTGCGCTCCCCCCGTGGCCGGCCGCGCGGACCCGCCTTTCGTGCGTGCTCCGACCAGGGGTGTGCGACCCGATCCGCCGCACCGCCGCACGGCGGCGGACGGTCCCCGGAGCCCTGCCTCCGCTGCCGGGCCGTCGTCCGGCGGACCGGTCCCCGGCGGGCCGTTCCGCTTCCGTTGTTTCGGCATTCCGGCGGTTCCGGTGATCCGCCGATCCGGTGGTTTCGGACCGTCAATTCGTCGACCGTGGACGATCGGTGGTGGTGCGTTCTGGTGGAGCGGCGTCGGATGCGGATCGCTTCGGCCGTCCCCGGACTCCCCTCCGGGGTGCCGGGATCCCCGGGCTTCCCCCACTGTCGCGGAGGGGCCGCCCGATTGCAACCGGTCCTCGGGATGATCGATGTGACGGCCGGTGAATCCGGTGATTCCCGGCCAGTCGTGGGCCTCCTGGTGCGATGGGGCCGGCGGCGGCCGCGGACGGTCGGCCGCCGTGCGCCGGGGCGCTGCCGGGCCGCCGGCCGACGGGCGGTATGGAGCCGGCCACCACAGTGGCCCGGGCTGATGCGTCGGTCGGACCCATGTCGCCGCCCGTGCGCCTCGTCTACGGTTCCGGCATCCACATCCACGGCGCCCCCTGAGGAACCGGTCGTCATGCGCAGCCCGACAGCCCTCGCCACGGCCCGCTCCGGTGTCCGCTCCGGTGTCCGCTCAGGAGCCCGCTCCGGAGCCCGCCCCTTGCGCGGACCCGCGGCCCGGGTCCTCCTCCCGGCCGGATCCGGCGCCTCCGACCCCCTGGCGCTGACATCGACGCGGCCGCAAGTCGCCCAGGAGGGGCCGAACATGCTGGAATCGCTCGAACAGGTGAATCGATCACAAATCGCTCGACAATCCTGTGTCGAGGACTACGATCGTGGTCGATCGCTCTGCTGATCCCGCTCCTTGACGCCCTATACAGTGCGCTTCTTGTCCCGGGACTGCTCGACGGCCCCGGGAGCCTCCGTCTCGTCGCCCCATGCCTGTTCCACGGAGCCCCCGCCTCCGGGGGCGACCTCCCCCTCGGCCGTACCGGACGGTCCTTCCCCGGCCGCGCGCCCTCCTCCGCGGCCGGCCTCCGCACCACCGAGCTCGCCGTGCCGAAGCTCCGGCTGCCGTTCGCGGCGGCGGCCGCCTTCGGTGCCGCTCGTACCGTCGCGTCTCTTCACCGCAGTGTTCCCCTCTTCCCTCTCCCCTTCCCCCTTCCCCCTTCCCCCTTCTCCCTTCTCCCTCTCCCTCTCCCTTTCCGTTCGGCCCGGGCCCCGGTCGGACCGTCGTTCCGCCCAGTGCCGGCCCCACAGGAGGTAGCCCCGCGTGAGCCAGTCCGAGAGCCCGTCGATACACCGGGCGACCGATCGATCCGCCCAGCCCGCTCCGCCGTCCGAGCCGTCCCCGGAGCGGCTCCGCGTCCCGGTCCCCGGCGGGGAGCTGTCCGTGCTCCGCTGGCCCGCCACCGTGCCCGGCGCCCCGACCGTCGTGGCCGTGCACGGCATCACCGCCCACGGCCTCGCCTGGTTCGAGGTCGCCCGCCGCCTCGCCGGGCGGGCCACCCTGCTCGCACCCGACCTGCGCGGGCGCGGTGGCAGCCGTGACCTCGGCGGGCCGTACGGACTCGCCCGCCACGCCGACGACGTGGCGGCCCTGATCGCCGGGCTCGGTCTGGGGCCGACCGTCGTGGCCGGCCACTCCATGGGCGCGTGGGTGGCGGCCCTGGCGGCCGTCCGCCACCCCGGGCTGGTCCGCCGGGTGGTGCTGGTCGACGGCGCGGTCACCTTCCCGCTACCCGAGGGCGTGAACGAGGACGACGCCCTGGCCGCCGTGCTCGGGCCGGCGCTGGCCCGGCTGTCGATGACCTTCCCCGACCGGCAGGCGTACCGCGAGTTCTGGCAGCGGCACCCGGCCTTCGCCGCCGACTGGTCCGCGGAGATCGACGCGTACACCCAGCACGATCTCGTCGGCGACGAACCCGAGCTGCGCTCCTCCTGCGTGCTGGCGGCGGTCGAGACCGACGGGTCGCAGGTCATGCTGGACCGGGAGGCGGCCGCCGCCGTGCACCGGCTGCCCTGCCCGGGCGAGCTGATCCGGGCCGAGCGAGGCCTGTTCGACGAGCCGCAGGGCCTCTACGACGAGAAGCGGCTCGCCGCCGTCGGGCTGGACCACACCCACCCGGTCCCGGTGTCGGCGGTGCCGGACACCAACCACTACTCGATCCTCTGGGGCCGCGCGGGGGCCGAGGCGGTGGTCCGTGCCCTGCTCGGCACGGCCTCCGCCGGTCCCGCCGACGCATAGCCGCCGCGACGGGCCGGTGCTAGCCGGCCGCGCCCAGGAAGGACTCCCAGCCGCCGGCCGGCGCCTGTCCGACGTTGAGGGTGCGCAGCTTGCGGAGGGTGGACTGGTCCTGGACCTCCATCCACTCGACGAGCTGCTTGAAGGAGACCAGCCGGACGTCGGGCTTGCCCGCGATGGTCTTGAGGGTCTCCTCGACGGCGTCCATGTAGATGCCGCCGTTCCACTGCTCGAAGTGGTTGCCGATGAAGAACGGCGCGCGGTTGCCGTTGTAGGCGCGGTCGAACCCGGCCAGGTAGGCGTCCCGCGCCTGGGTGCGCCAGTCGTTGTACTTGGCCGGGTCCCCCTTGGTGCTGCCCGCGGACTGGTTGGCCAGGATGTTGTAGTCCATGGAGAGCACCTGGAAGGTGTGCCCGGGGAAGGGGATGCTCTGCAGCGGGAGGTCCCAGACCTTGCCGTCCTGCACCTTCTGCGGCCAGATCTGCAGGCCGCCCGAGGAGCTGGCGTCGTACTTCCACCCCAGGTTGGCGATGGTCGGCAGCAGGGTCTTCTGCCCCTCCAGGCAGGGGGTGCGGCCGCCGATCAGCTCCTTCCTGTAGTCGAAGGGGAGCGGGTCGACGTCGGTGAAGCCGGTGTTCGTCCGCCACTGGGTCACGAAGCCGACGGCCTGGTCTATCTCGCTCTGCCAGTCCTCGGGGGTCCACTTGTTGACGCCGTTGCCGTCCGAGCGGGTCGAGCAGAAGTGGCCGTTGAAGTGGGTGCCTATCTCATGGCCGGCCGACCAGGCCTGGCTGATCAGCTTGAGGGTGGCCTTCACCGCGCCGTCCGACAGGTAGGGGATGTCGGAGGCGCCGACCGAGTGCTTCGGCGGGTGGTAGAGGTCCGCCCTGCCCTTGGGCAGGGTGTAGATGCCGGAGAGGAAGAAGGTCATCGAGGCCTTGTGTTCCTCGGCGAGCTTGAGGAACCGGGGGAACTGGCCGTCCTCGGTACCGCCGGCGCCGTCCCAGGAGAAGACCACGAACTGCGGCGGGCGCTCGCCCGGCTTGAGCTTCTCCGGCTTGGGCTGCTTCGGCTGGGGGCCGGTGTCGGAGGTCGAGCCGTCCCCGATCGGCGTGCCCTTGGCCGGGGCCGTGGTGGCGGTCCCGGTGGCCGGTCCCGCACTCCCGGTGCCGGTCGTGGGGGCGGGGGCGGAGCCCGCGGCGGATCCGGTGGGGTCGGCCGACCCCGAGCCGCCCCCGGAACAGGCCGCCACCGCTCCGAGCGCGGCAGTCGCGGCGGTGGCTGTGAGCACGGTCCTGCGCGAGATGCTGGCCATCGTCTCCCCTGTTGTCCGGACCGGTGGGGCCGCAACTCAGGCCGCGTCAGTCATATCGGACAATTGATTGATTATCCGTCGTTAGCATGTCACGCGAACGCGGGGGTCACCAAAGGGCCCGAGGTCCGCCGGCACTGAACACGCCGGGAACGCCTGTGCGGGATGCGGAGGAATGTCTTCTGTTGCCGTCCTGTGACGCTTCGCCCGTTTCGTGGGGAGGGCGTTCCGGGGGCGGCGTTCCAGGGGTGGCGATCCGGGGGGCGGCGATCCGGGAGCGCCGCCGTCGTGGCGTCAGTCGAGGGAGATGCGGCGACTGCGGCAGGCGACCCGGGCGATGGCGGTGCTCACCACGGTGGCGGCCGTGCAGGAGACCGCGAGGCTCAGCCAGGCGGTGTCGAACCAGTGGCTGTTGAGCCAGCCCAGGGACACGATGTAGGCCGCCCAGATCAGCGCGGCCAGGGCCGACCACCGCAGGAAGCGGTGCGGATGGGCGGGGGAGTGGCCGATGGCCAGGTCGAGGATGGTCCGCCCGGCCGGTACGAAGCGGGCGATCACCACCATGGCCGCCGCCGCCCGGGTGGTGCGCCCGTCCAGGGTCTGCTGGACCCGCGCCACGCTGGCCGCGAGCTTCGGGCGGTGCTCCAGTCGCCGGTTGACCATCGGCGCACCGCGGCGTGCGAGCTGGAGCAGCAGCAGGTCGCCGAGGAAGGAGGCCGCGGCCACCCCGAGGCCGAGCAGGACGGGGGCGCCGTCTATCTGCGCCGTCTTGAGCACCGCGAGGATGACGAGGGTCCCGCTGGGCAGGAAGGGGAGGAAGGCGTCACCGAGGACGGCGCAGAGCGCCAGGCCGCAGATCCACGAGGATCCGACCAGTGTCGCGATGTCCATGCCCTTACTCCCTCCAGGCTGCCCGGGGGAGCAGTGGTTGCAAGGGACAACGCTAGCGCCTCGACTATTCATGCCATGAAGCACCCCGGACATGCGGTGGGTCCGGGTGGCGCATCTCACACCCGCCGCGGTCCGTCCGGGGCCCGGCGCCTCCCCGGTGCCGGGCGGAACATGGCACGAGCCCCCGGGGCGGGGTGCCGCTCCGAGGGCTCGCGGGGATCGGTCGGCGCTGGTCCAGCCCGACGATCTTGCTGGTGAGTGCGGATCCGGTTGGGTGATCCGCCTGGGCCCTAGCCTGCCGGATGGCGACGGCCGACGGCGAGCCCCCGGGCTGGCGACTTCCCGCGCTGGCGTGAAGTCGCCACGGGTGTCCGGTCGCTGGCTCTGCGTCAGCTCCTCCGCCGACCGCTCCGCCCGGGGCCGGAGCCGCGTGCGGTGCGCGGGAACGGCGCCGGGCCGCCGGCGGAGGACGGCCGGGCCGACCCGTCGGGCGGGGAACAAGGGGACCCGGGAGCGGGGTTGACCAGTGTCGGCACCGGCCGCGGCACCGACCGCCAACCGGTGGGCAGCACCGGTGAACCGCACCGGCGGACGGTACCCGACCACGGCCAGGAGGACGGACGGCATGACGACCGAGGACAGCCAGGAGAGCCGGCAGGAGAACGGGGCCGGGCCGCACGCCGCGGACGCGATCCGGGGCACGTCCCGGGGGACGGCGCCCGCCCCGCTGTCGATTCTCGACCTGGCCACCGTCGGGGTCGGCCACACACCGGCCCAGGCGCTCGCCGCGACCACCACCCTGGCCCGCAGCGCCGAGCAGTGGGGCTACCACCGCTTCTGGGTGGCCGAGCACCACGGCATGCCCGGTGTCGCCAGCTCGACGCCCGCCGTCCTGCTGGCCCACCTCGGGGCCCACACCACCACCCTGCGCCTCGGGTCCGGCGGCGTGATGCTGCCCAACCACGCCCCGCTGGCGATCGCCGAGCAGTTCGGCCTGCTGGAGTCGCTCCACCCCGGCCGGATCGACCTCGGCCTCGGCCGCGCCCCCGGCACCGACCAGGCCACCGCCCGGGCCCTGCGCCGAGGCCTCGGCGAGGGCGCCGACGACTTCCCCCGGCAGCTCTCCGAGCTGACCCACTTCCTCGACGGCAGCTTCCCCGCCGGGCACCCGTACGAGCGGCTCACCGCCGTCCCGAGGGGGGAGGGGCGGCCGCCGGTCTGGCTGCTCGGCTCCTCCGGGTTCAGCGCCCAGCTGGCCGGCCGGCTCGGTCTGCCGTTCGCCTTCGCCCACCACTTCAGCAGCGCGAACACCCTCCCGGCGCTCGACCTCTACCGCTCGGAGTTCCGCCCCTCGGCCGTCCTCGACGCGCCGTACGCGCTGATCGGGGTGAGCGCGGTCGCGGCCGAGGACAAGGACTCCGCCCGCCGCCTCGCCCGCTCCGCCGCGCTCGGCATGCTGCGGCTGCGCCGGGGCAACCCGGGCCCGATCCCCACCCCCGAGGAGGCCGAGGCCTACCCGTACAGCCCGGTGGAGGCGGACTTCATCGACGACTGGCTGGGCAATGTCGTCCTGGGCGCCCCGGGAGAGGTGGCCGACGGGCTGGAGGCGCTCCGCAAGCGGACCGGGGTGGACGAGCTGATGGTGACCTCGCACATCCACGGCCACGAGGCACGGCTGCGGTCGTACGGGCGGATCGCCGAGGCGTACGGCCTGACCGGGGGCCGGGCCGTGACCGTCTGAGGGAGGCCGGGGCCGGAGCGCCCCGGGTCAACGCCCGCCCGGGGTGTCCCGCCGGTCCCCGACCGGCCGGTCCCCGGTCCGCGCGCCTTCCCGGTCCTCCCGCTCGTCCTGGCCGTCGCGGCCGTCGCGGAGTATCGCCGCGACCAGCTCCGCCTCGCCGGGGCGGGCGAAGTACCAGCCCTGGGCGGTGTCGCAGCCGGTGAGCCGCAGCCGTTCGGCCTGCGCGGCGCTCTCGATGCCCTCGGCGGTCACGGTCAGGCCGAGCGTGTGGGCCAGCTGCACCATCGCGCCGACGATCTGCTCGTCGGCGTCGCTCCGCCGTGAGCGGACCTCCGGGAGTTCCGGCCGGCCGCCGGCCGGGGCCGTGTCGCGGAACCCCTCGATGAAGGTGCCGTCCAGCTTCAGCACGTGCACCGGGAGCCGGGAGAGGTAGGCCAGGTTCGAGTAGCCCGTCCCGAAGTCGTCGATCGCGATCCGCACGCCCATGTCGGCGAGCGCCTGGAGCGCCTGGAGCGGGCGTCCGCCGGGGCCGAGTAGCGCGCTCTCGGTGATCTCCAGCTGCAGCAGCCGCGCCGGCAGCCCGGTGCGGTCGAGGGCCTGGGCGACGTCGGCGACCACGTCGGAGTCCCAGATCTGGCGGGCGGCCAGGTTGACGCTCACGAAGGTCTCGGTCTCGGGGAACTCGGTGAGCCAGCGGTACGCCTGGCGGCAGGACTCCTCCAGCACCCACTTGCCGAGCGGCACGATCGCCCCGGACTCCTCGGCGAGCGGGATGAAGCGGTCCGGCGAGAGCGTCCCGTAGCGGGGGTGGCGCCAGCGGACCAGGGCCTCGGCGCCGTGCACCGCGCCGTCGGCCAGGCCGACCAGCGGCTGGTACTCGATGGTGAACTCGCCGCGCTCCAGCGCCGGGCGCAGCGCGGTGGCGAGCAGCTGGCGGGTCAGCTGGTGGGCGCCCCGGTCGGGGTCGTAGAGGGTCCAGCGGGCCCGGCCGTCGGCCTTGGACCAGTACAGGGTGGCGTCGGCGTCCTTAACCAGGTCGGTGGGGGTGGTCTCGTGCACGGAGCGTTCGACGACGCCGACGCTGGCGGTGACCACCAGCCGGTGGCCGGCCACGTCGAACGGGCGCTCCAGGGCGTCGAGGATCCGGGCGGCCAGGTCGGTGAGCTGGTCGCTGCCGCTGCTGTCGGTGACCAGGACGGCGAACTCGTCACCGCCCATCCGCGCGACCAGCTGGGTGCCGTGCGCGGAGAAGCCGCGCCGCAGCCGGGTCGCGACGGCGATCAGCAGCTGGTCGCCGATGTGGTGGCCGAGGGCCTCGTTGATCGCGGCGAACCCGTCGAGGTCCAGGTAGCAGACGCCGACCCGGGGCCCTCCGCTCCCCGCCGCGCCGACGACCCGGGCCCCGGCCTCGACTCCGACTCCGGCGCCGGTCCCGTCGGCCGCGCCGCCGGAGACGTCGGAGACGTCGGCGGTCCCGGCGCCCGCAGCGCCCCCGCCGCCTCCCCCGATCGGCCCCGCCGACCGGTCGGGGGTGAGGCAGGCCGCGTCGAGGCGTTCGAAGAAGTACGTCCGGTTGGGCAGCCGGGTCAGCGGGTCGTGCAGGGCCTGGTACTCCAGGCGGTCGCCCAGCCGGCGCTGCTCGGTGATGTCCTCGACCAGGGCGAGCGTGTACAGCGGATTGCCCCCGGCGTCCCGGATCAGCGAGACGGTCACCTTGCTCCAGACCGTCCGCCCCGCGCGGTGCTTGAGCTGCTTCTCGACCCGGAGCCGGTCGTGCTCGCCGTGGACGAGCGCGGGGAACAGCCGGCGCGGCATGCCCTCGGGGTCGACGATCTCGTGGAGGTGGGTCAGCACCAGCTCGTCGACGGTGCGGCCGGTCAACGCGGCGAAGGCGGGGTTGACCTCGATGATCCGGTCCTCGGGGTCGATGAGGGCCATGCCGATGGCGGCGTCGGAGAAGGCGGCCCGCAGTCGGGACTCGCTGGCCCGCAGGGCGGCCAGCCGCCGGCCGTGCTCCTCGCCCCCCGGATGGCCGTTCGCACCGTCGCCGTCCGGTCCGTGGCGGGTGCCGTCACCGAGCGGCGCCGAACAGGTGGGGCAGCGGGGGACGGGGTCGTCGGCCGGGCCCTCCCGGGGGTCGGCCAGGGCGGCGCGGGCCGTGCCGTTGGCCGGGGCGGGGTGGAGGGCGGGCGGCAGGAGGCGGCGTGGCCGCGGGTCCTCGTGCCGCACGCCTGGGTGGTGTGCGTCGGCCCCCTCGTTCTGGCCCGGCACGGCATGCTCCCGTCCGCTGCTGACGCTTGACGCTGGTCCGGCCGGTCACCCGACTTCGGCGGCCGGCTCCGCACTCTGCCGCACTCGCGGAGAGGGGACTCCGGTGCGGGACGCTCGGGACGGAGCGGCCGGGTGGGAGCCCGCCTGAGGAACCGTGAGGAACAGGGCGCTGCGGCCGATCATAGGACGCGACGGCAACGCGCGGTGACCGCCGCCAGGGTGATTCGTCTGGTTTGGGGGCGAGTGTGGTGATACATGCGGACGCCCCTGGTGCACATCACATGATGTGCACCAGGGGCGTGGGCTCCGGGAACGCGCCCTCGGGACCCGGTTCGGCGCCGACCACGCGCCGACCGCGCGCCGCGCCGGGACCGGGGCCGCGGACGGGGCGCCCGGGGAGGTCAGCCGGCCAGGTTGGCCGTGAGGGTGATGGTGGTGCCGGTCAGGGCCTGGCTCACCGGGCAGTTCGCCTTGGCGTCCTCGGCGGCCTTCACGAAGCCGGCCTCGTCCAGCCCGGGCACCTCGCCGGTGACCGTGAGGTGGATGCCGGTGATGCCGGTGCCCGGCTGGAAGGTCACATCGGCCTGGGTGTCGAGCTTGGTGGGCGGGGTGCCCGCGCCGGTCAGACCGTGCGAGAGGGCCATCGAGAAGCAGGCCGAGTGCGCGGCCGCGATGAGCTCCTCCGGGCTGGTCTTGCCGTTCGGGGCCTCGGCGCGGGCCGGCCATGAGACCGGGTACTCGCCGATGCCGGACGACGCGAACGTCACCTGGCCCTTGCCGTCGACCAGGTTGCCTTCCCAAGCGGTGCGGGCGGTGCGGGTGGTTGCCACGATCGATACCTCCATCACTGGGGAACTGCTGATTCGTCACGTCCGGTCATGCCGCGCCCAGCCTACGGGCAGGTCCGGGGCGTGCCACAAGTAGCGCACCGGTCCGTCGCGTCCGAAAATCCCCCGGCGGCCCCAGCGGTTCGGCTCGTCCGTGGACGGACCCCGGCAGCTCGGAGCGCCGTCCGACGGGCGGTCCGTGTGCCGTCCGTATCGTGGACGGTTAGGCCGAATGGTGCGGGCCGGTGCCGGGCGCCCTGTTAGATTGGCCCGGGCCCGGGCCCGGCCGCCGCGCGGTCGGGCGCACCACCGAGAGAGCCGCGGAGCCGCCCCGATGACGGACCACCCCACGACCCCCGACGCCGGACTGCCCGAGGGGGTCGACGATGCCGTGCGGGCCGAGCTGACCAGCCTGCGCGAGAGCATCGACAACATCGATGCCGCGGTGGTCCACATGCTGGCCGAGCGCTTCAAGGCCACCCAGCGGGTCGGCCGGCTCAAGGCCGAGCACCGGCTCCCGCCCGCCGACCACGCCCGGGAGCGCACCCAGATCAAGCGCCTGCGGGAGCTGGCCGCCGGGGCGCACCTGGACCCGGTGTTCGCGGAGAAGTTCCTCAACTTCATCATCGCCGAGGTCATCCGCCACCACGAGGCCATCGCGAGCGACGCCGTGACCGGCGGGAACGCCTCCGCCTGACGGCGCGGCCGACCGGGCCGGGAGCACCTGGGGGAGCCGCGGCCGGCCCGCCGGGATGTCTGGCGCGGGTAAACGTCCGATTTCGCCTCGATCCCCGGTTGGCGTAGCGTGCAGGTTCCCCCGCAGCCGGAGAGTGGAGCAGCGACGATGGCGGTGAACCTGCCCGATACGCACGGCGGCGACGCCGGGGCGGGGCCCGCCCCGGTCGGGGGCCGGGCCGAGGCGCGGCGGGCCCGCCGCGCGGCCGAGGGGCGCCGGAGCAGGCCGCCGAAGGACCGCCGGTCCGGCCGGCGGCCGCGGCCGTGGTGGATCGAGATCCCGGCGATGGCGGCGGTCGGCCTGGTGGTCGCGCTGCTGATCAAGACCTGCCTCTTCCAGGTGTTCACCATCCCCTCCGGTTCGATGGAGAACACCCTGCGGGTCGGCGACCGGGTCGGCGTGAACAAGCTCGCCCCGCTGACCGGATGGAAGCCGGAGCGGGGCCAGCCGGTGGTCTTCAAGGACCCCGGGGACTGGCTGCCGCCGCAGCCTGCCGACGGCAACCCCGTCACCGGTGCGCTGGGCTCGGTGCTCTCCTTCGTCGGCCTGGTGCCGCCCAAGGACGACAACTACCTGGTCAAGCGGGTCATCGCGACCGGCGGGCAGACCGTGCAGTGCTCGGGCACCACGCTGACCGTCGACGGCGCCGAGCTCGACGAGCCCTATCTGCACCCCGGGGACGACTCCTGCGCCGGGCTGGACTTCGGCCCGGTGACGGTGCCGCAGGGCTACGTCTGGGTCGAGGGCGACCACCGCAGCGACTCGGCGGACTCGCGCTACCACCAGCGCGGCCCCGGCGGCGGGGCCGTGCCGGTAGACAACGTGGTCGGCCCGGTGTCGGCCGTCGTGTGGCCGCTCGGCCACCTCGACTGGTTCGGCTGGGTCGGCCGCTGATCCCGGCCCGGGCGATCACCCGCCGCCCCGGGCGGAGCGGCTAGCGCCGGTCCCGCTCCCCGCCGCGCCGGCCCTCGGCCTCGGCCGCCCGGGCGAGCCGCTCGCCGAGCGCCGTCGCCCCGGCCGGCACCGCGCCAGTCCCGGTGTCCGTACCCGGGGGCGTCCCCGCCCCCGTTCCCGCGCCCCGCGCCCGGTCCGGCCCGGCCGCCTCGGCGGGCTTGCCGGCCTGGGCGGCGAACGCCCCGGCCAGCACCAGCAGGCCGCCGGCCGTCTGCGGCAGGCCGAGGTGCTCGCCCAGCAGGACCCAGGCCAGCACGGTGGCCACGACCGCCTCCAGATTGGCCACCACCCCGGCGACCGGCGGTGACAGGTGCTGGACGGCGACGACACCGGTCAGATAGGCGAGCACGGTCGCGACCAGGACCATCCAGGCCGCCGGGAGCAGCGCGGGCAGGGTGTGCCCGTTCATCACCACGTCCCCGCCGAGCTTCCCCCAGTCCGCCTGCCAGGGGCGGGTCACGGCGGTGAGCACGACGGAGCCGATCAGCAGGCCGTAGGCGCTGACGGCGATCGGGTCGACCGGGCGCTCGCCCCGGCTGCCGGCGTCGGCGAGCACGAAGTAGCCGACCTGGCAGCAGGCCGCCCCCAGCGCGAACAGGACGCCGAGCGCGTCGAAGCTCAGCCCGTTCCAGACCTCGACCACGCAGGCGAGCCCGGCGACGGCGACCCCCGCGCCGATCGCCGAGCCGCGGCTGATCGGTCGGCGCTGGACGAACCGCACGTAGCCGATGAGCAGCGGCGGGCCGAGGTACTCGATGAGCAGGGCGACGCCGACCGGGATCCGGGAGATCGCCGCGAAGTAGCAGGCCTGGACGCCGGCGACGGCGAGCAGGCCGAAGCCGATCAGCAGGCCGGGCCGCCGCCGGACGGCGTCGCGGTGGCGGTAGGCCAGCGGCAGCAGTACGACGGCGGCGCCGGTGACCCGCAGCCAGACCACGTGGAGGGGGGAGAGCCCGGCCTCGATCAGTGGTTTGGCCGCGGTGCCGGAGCCGCCGAAGGCGAACGCCGAGACGAGGGCGAGGGTGAGACCGAGGGTCCGGCCGGGGGAGCGGCCGAGCAGGGGGTTGGAGCTGTGCACCGACGAATTGTGACAGTGTTACCGGTTTTCGGTAAGGGGTCATTCCATCATTCGGTCCTGCACGGCGTTCTGCCCGGCGTCCTACCGGCGTCCTGCCCGGCGCCCCGTGGGAGCGTCCGCTACCCGGCCGATCCGGCCCCGGCCCCGGCCAGCGCACTCGTTCCGCCGGCGGCGTCCGTCCCGCTGCCGCCGCCGGACCCCGAACCCGAGCCGGAGCCGCCGGACCCGGAGCCGCCGCCCCCGGTCGCCGGCGGTGCCGTGGTCGGAGCGGTGGTGGGGCCGGTGCTCGGCCCCGGCCTGGTCGGCTTGCTGCTCGGCTGCGGGGTGGCCGGCTGGGTCGGCACGGTGCCCCCGCCGCCGGACCCGGAACCGCCCGAGCCACCGGAGCCGGTACCGCCGGATCCCGAACCCGAACCGGAACCGCCCGAGGACGGCGGGGCGGTGGGGTCGGTCGACGGCGGGGTGGACGGCGTCGAGCCCGCACCGCCGCCCGAGCCGGAACCGCCCTGGGAGGGCGCGCCGCCGGACGGCGTCGCCGACCCGTCGGGGGTGGCCGACGGCGTGCTCGTCGGACCGGACGAGGAGCCCGGGCCCGAGGAGCCCGAACCGCCGCGCGCGTCCTCCGCGCCCGAGGGGGCGGGGAAGTCGCCGACGGGCTGGCCCTTCAGGGCGGCCTTCATGTAGGAGGTCCAGATCTGCGCGGGGAACTGGCCGCCCGCCGCGCCGTCGATCCCGCCGGTGCCGCTCAGGCTGACCTGGGCGCCGCTGGCCGGGTCCTGCCCGAACAGCGCGACCGAGGTGACCAGCTCCGGGGTGTACCCGACGAACCAGACCGACTTCTGGTCGTCCGTCGTCCCGGTCTTGCCCGCCGCGGGCCGGCCCAGCGCCTTCGCGCGCCAGCCGGTGCCGCCCTGGTCGCTGACCACGCCCTGGAGCATCGCCGTGACCTCGCGCGCGGTCTGCTCGCTGATCGCCTGGGTGACCTTGTGCGCGGGCAGCGCGACCGGCTCGCCCTCGTGGCTCACCTCCTGCACCAGCCACGGGGTGATCTGCCGGCCGTCGTTGTCCAGCGTGGCGTACACGCCCGCCAGGTCCAGCACGCTCGGGGTGGCGGTGCCCAGCGGGATCGACGGCACCGGGTCCAGCCCTGGGGTGTTGCTCGGCAGGCCGAGCGCGATCGCGGTCTCCCGCACCTTGGCCAGCCCGGTGTCCTGGGCGAGCTGGGCGAAGGCCGAGTTCACCGACCAGTCGGTGGCCTGCTGCAGGGTGATCTGGCCGTAGCTCTTGTCGCCCTCGTTCGGCGGCGCGTACGGGGTGCCCTTCCCGCCGCGGACCTTGCGGCCGCTGGTGCCGTCGTAGACGGTGCGCGGGGTGATGGTCTGGCCGGACTGCGTCTTGGCGTCGTTCTCCAGCGCCGCGGCCAGCGCGATCGCCTTGAACGTCGAGCCCGCCTGGTAGTCCCGCCGGGTCGCGTTGTCGACGTAGTGCTTGGTGTAGTCGACGCCGCCGTACAGGGCGACCACGGCGCCGGACTTCGGGTCCACCGAGACGGCGCCGGGCTGGGCGGCGGCGTCCTTCTTCCGCTTCTCCGGGTTCAGGGTGTCGTGCAGCTGGGCCTGGACGGCGCCCTCCAGGGCCTGCTGACGGGCCGGGTCGACGGTCAGCTTGACCGTGTAGCCGCCCCTGGCCAGCTCGGACTCGCTGATGATCTGGTTGCCGGTGAGGTACTCGGTCGCGGCGTTGACCAGGTAGCCGGCCTGGCCGGACAGCCCGAGCTGGGTCTGCGGGTCCTTGACCTCGGGGAACGTGGTGGCGGCCCGCTCCTCGGCGGAGAGCCAGCCCTCCTTCACCATGCCGTCGAGCACGTAGTTCCAGCGGTTGACGGCGTTCTGCTTGCCCGCCGGGGTGGCGGTGGCCACGTCGTAGGCGCTCGGGGCGTTCAGCAGCGCGGCCAGGTAGGCGCCCTGGGCGGCGTTGAGCTCGGAGGCGTCGACGCCGAAGTACTGCTGCGCGGCGGCCTGGATGCCGTACGCGCCGCGCCCGTAGTAGGACGTGTTGAGGTAGCTGGAGAGGATCTCGTCCTTGCTCTCGGTGGCGTCCACCTTGATCGCTATGAAGAGTTCCTTCACCTTGCGGCTGAGCGACTGCTTCTGGCTCAGGTACGTGTTCTTCACGTACTGCTGGGTGATCGTGGAGCCGCCCTGGGTGCCCTCGCCCTTGGCGGTGTTGACGGCGGCGCGGACCAGGCCGGGTATGTTGACGGCGCCCTCGTGGTAGAAGCTGCGGTCCTCGGCGGCCAGCGTGGCGTGCTGGGCGGCGGGGGAGACCTTGTCCAGCCCGACGTTCTGCCGGTTGGTCTGGCCGGTCCGGGCGATCACCGAGCCGTCCTGGTAGAGCCAGGTGTTGCTCTGCGCGGTCGCGGCGGCGTGCGCGTCGGGCACCTTCACCAGGGTGATGCCGAGGGCGAAGAGGCCGACCCCGAGCAGCAGCGCGGTGGCGAAGCCGACCAGGGTCATCCGCCAGGTGGGGATCAGTCTGCGCCAGCCGGTGCGGCGGGGTCTGCGGGGGCGGCGGACCTTGGGTTTCCGGGTGCGCGGCGCGCCGCTCAGGGCGTTACGGGACAAAGCGGCGGCCTCTCCTGCGGGCGGGCGGCTGCGCGGCCGGCGCGACGCACGGGGGCGTGCCGGCTCACGCAGACGGGATCGTCGGCGGTCGGGGAACTTTGCCCCTTTTCCGGTTTACAGCCCAGAACGCGCCGAAGGTACCGGTTGGCTCCACGGCAGCGGGAAGCGAGACCGACATCACACACAAATCGGACGTCAATGGGCAGCGAAAAGCCGGAGAGCCCCTCGTGTGAACGAGAGGCTCCCCGGTGTCGGTGCGCCGCCAGGGACTCGAACCCCGGACCCGCTGATTAAGAGTCAGCTGCTCTAACCAACTGAGCTAGCGGCGCCTGCTGACGGGGAAAACAATACACGCTTCCGAGGGGTGCCTCGCACCACCGTGGCGTCACCGGGGCCGGGCTGTCCGTTTCCGACCGGTTGGGGTGGGGTTTACCGCCGGTTAGGGTGGAATCGTGCCCAGCTCCCACCCCGGTCGGCGGAACGCTCGGCTCATCCCCGCCCCTGCCTCCGCCTCCGCCCCAACCCCCGGCGTCAGCCGTGCCGTCGCCGCCCTGCTGCTGCTCAGCGCGGTCGCCTACACCGCGTGGGTCCTGGAAGTGGTGCTCAGCACCGGGCTCGACCCGGTCCAGGCGTACCTCAGCGAGCTGGCGGCCGAGGACCAGCCGCTGGGCGGCCTCTTCCGGGCCACCGACCTGGTCGCCGGACTCGCGGTGCTGGCGGCCGCCGTCCTCGCCCTCGCCGCGTTCCACGGTCCGGGCCGGGCGCGCGCCGGGTCCGGGGGCCGCCGGTCCTGGGCGGTGACCGGATGGGCCGCGCTCGCCCTGTTCGGCGCGGCCACCGCCGCCGACTCCCGGCTGCCGCTGAGCTGCGCGCCCACCAGCGACGAGATGTGCGCCGCCCGGGAGACCGCCGGGCTCGTCCCCGCCACCCACACCGCCCACGCCGTGACCAGCAGCCTCGCGATGCTCGGCGCCCTCGGCGGGCTGACCGCGCTCACCGTCGCGGCCCGGCGCCACGGCCGGTGGCCGTCGGTGCACCGGTACGGACCGTGGCTGCTGGGCGCCGAACTGCTCGCCACCGGGTGGAGCCTCGGGGCGATCGCCGCCTTCGAGGCGGGTCGCGGCACCTGGGCGCTGGGCGCCGGCCAGCGGCTCCAGGTGCTGCTCGTCGCGCTCTGGCTGGCCCTGCTCGCGGCCGCGCTGCGCCCGGGCGCGCACCCCGGCCCCGATCCGGGGGAGGGCCGCTCCGCCCTCCCGGTCACCGCCGGCGACCCCCGGCCCGACCGGAGGGACAGGGTGTGACCGGCGCGCACCCGGGCCGCGGGCGCGCCGCCGACCCGGTCTTCCTGCGGATCGACGGGACCCCCCTGCACGCGCGCGTCGAAGGGCGGGGCCCGGTCTGCCTGCTCACCGGAGGACTGGGCAGCAGCTGGTTCGACTGGGACCTCGTCGTCCCCTTCCTCGCCCCCTACCGCACCGTGGTCCGCTTCGACCGGCCCGGCTACGGCCTGAGCGCGCCCGAGCCGGCCGGCCGGCCGCTGCCGACCGCCGCCGGAGAGGCGCACCGGATCCGGGCCGTCCTGGACGCGCTCGCCCTGCCCGGGCCGTGCACGGTGGCCGGGCACTCGCTCGCCGCGTTCCACGTCGAGGCCTTCGCCCGGCTGCACCCGGCGCGGACGGCCGGGCTGGTCCTGCTGGACGGCAGCGTGGAACCCGAGCCGCGCCCGCTCCCGGCCCCCGGCCTGCGCGACGTCGCGGCGCGCGCCGCCGCCGGGGCGGCCACCGCCGCCGCCGTGCCGTACCTGCTCGGGCCCGCCGCGCGCCGGCTGGCGGCCCGGGCCACCACCGTGCGGCGCGAGGACCTCGCCCCGGCGCCGCTGGTCCGGCGCTGCTACCGCACCGGGCGCTCGCTGCGGGCGCTGCTCCGGGAGAACACCCGCTACCTGGACATGGCCGCCGAGCTGGCCGGACTGCGCGGCACCGCACCGCTGCCGGCGGGCCTGCCGGTCACCGTGCTCGCCGCGGACGACGGCCTGCGCGGACGGCGGACCGAGGAGTGGCTGGCCGCCCAGCGGGAACTGGCCGCGCTGCTCGGAGCCGAGTACCGCAGCACCGCCCCGGCCGGGCACCTGCTGATGTTCGACCGCCCGGACGCGGTGGCCTCGGCGGTGCTGGACACGGCGCGCTGACCGGACGGCCGGCGTCGGGCTCCGCCCCGTCCCCGGCGGACCCCGCTCCGGTCCGAGCCGGGGCCGCCGTGACCCGGTCGGCCGGTGGGCCCGGGAAACGCCGAAGGTCCCCCTCGCTGCTGCGAGGGGGACCTCCGACCGTCGGTGCGCCGCCAGGGACTCGAACCCCGGACCCGCTGATTAAGAGTCAGCTGCTCTAACCAACTGAGCTAGCGGCGCCTGCTGACCTGGAAGACACTACACGCCGTCCGGCCGATCCGCCGAATCGGCGCCCTCCGGTGACCCTGAGTGACCGGCGGGCGGGCTCGGTCACTCCTCCGGGAAGTGGCAGGCGGCCTGGTGGTCGGCGCCCACCGGATCGGCGCCCACCGGATCGGTGCCCACCGGATCGGCGGCGGGCGTGAGCGGCGGCGCCTCGGTCGCGCAGCGCTCGCGCGCCGCCGCGTCGAGCCGGGGGTGGACGGGGCAGCGGGCCCGGAACGGGCAGCCGGTGCGGCGGACGGTGGGGGAGGGCGGGTCGCCGGCCAGCAGGACGCGGGTGCGGGTACGTTCGGCGGCCGGGTCCGGCAGCGGGACGGCGGAGAGCAGCGCCCGGGTGTAGGGGTGCCGGGGGCGCTCGAAGACGGCGGACACCTCGCCCTGCTCGACCGTCCGCCCCAGGTACATCACGCTGACCCGGTCGGCGAGGTGCCGGATCACCGAGAGGTCGTGCGAGACGAAGAGGTAGGACAGGCCCAGCTCCGCCTTGAGCGACTGGAGCAGGTTGAGCACCCCGGCCTGGATCGACACGTCCAGCGCCGAGACCGGCTCGTCGAGCACCAGCAGCCGGGGCCGGACGGCCAGCGCGCGGGCGATCGAGATCCGCTGCCGCTGCCCGCCGGAGAACTGGTGCGGATAGCGGACCGCGTGCGCCGGGTCCAGGCCCACCTGGCGCAGCAGCTCGGGCACCCGGCCGGCGATCTCCTCCTTCGCGGCCCGCTGGGCGCGCAGCGGCTCGGCGACGATGTCGCCGACCGGCATCCGGGGGTCGAGACTCGCCATCGGGTCCTGGAAGACGATCTGCAGGTGCGACCGCATCCGGTGGGCCTCGGCGCGGGAGAGCCCGGCGGTGTCCCGGCCGAGCAGCTCGATCCGGCCGGACTCGGGGGCGGCCAGCCGCAGCAGTTCGAACAGGGTGGTCGACTTGCCGGAGCCGGACTCGCCGACCAGGCCGAGCGTCTCGCCCTCCCGGATCGACAGCTCGACGCCGTCCACCGCGTGGACCGAGCCGATCCGCCGCTTGAGGACGGTGCCCTTGAGCAGCGGGAAGGTCTTGGTGAGCCCGGTGACCTCCAGCACCGACGGACGCTGCGCCCGGGGGAGCGGCGGGCCGGCCGCCGGGAGCTCCGGCACGGGGTACACCTCGCCGGGCGCGGGCCGCCGTTCGGCCAGCTCGCCGGCCCGGACGCAGGCGGCCAGGTGGCCGTCGCCGACCAGCGGCGGTTCCGCCGTGCGGCAGCGGTCCTCGGCGAGCGGACAGCGGGCGGCGAACGGGCAGCCGGCCGGCAGTTCGGCCATCGGCGCGGGCGTGCCGGGGATCGGGACCAGCGGTCCGCGCCGTCCGTCCGGCCGGGGGACGGCGCCGATCAGGCCGAGCGTGTACGGGTGGCGCGGCGCGGCGAACAGCTCGTCGACGCCGGCCGTCTCGACCACCCGCCCCGCGTACATCACGGCGACCCGGTCGGCCATCCCGGCGATCACCCCGAGGTCGTGGCTGACCAGGACGAGCGCGGCGCCGGTCTCCCGGCGGGCGGTGCGCAGGACGTCGAGCACCTGCGCCTGGATGGTGACGTCCAGGGCGGTGGTGGGTTCGTCGGCGAGCAGCACGTCGGGGTCGTTGGCGACGGCCATGGCGATCATGGCGCGCTGGCGCATGCCGCCGGAGAACTCGTGCGGGAAGCTGTCCAGGGCGCGGCCGGGGGCCGGGATGCCGACCAGGTCGAGCAGTTCGGCGGCCCGCCTGCGGGCGGCGGCCCGGTCGAGGCCGGTGCGGTGGACGCGCAGCGCCTCGACGAGCTGCTCGCCGATCCGGTAGACGGGGGTGAAGGCGGAGAGCGGGTCCTGGAAGACCATGGCGATCCGCCGGCCGCGGACGGCGGCCAGCTCGCGTCCGGGCAGGCCGACCAGCTCCCGGCCGTCCAGCCGGACCGAGCCGCGGACCCGGGCGGTGCCGGGCAGCAGCCCGAGGACGGCCAGCGCGGTGACGGACTTGCCGGAGCCGGACTCGCCGACGATGCCGAGGGTCTCGCCGCGGCGCAGGGCGAGGTCGACGCCGCGCACGGCGGGGACGGGGGCGGTGCCGCGCGGGCCGGTGAAGTCGACCCGCAGGTCGCGCACCCGCAGCAGCGGGGTTCCGGCGGCGGTGGTCGCGGTGGTGGTCCCGGCGGTGCTGGTCACGTGCGGGTCCCCTTTCTCGGGGCGCGGTCACGGCCGCGGGCGCGGCGTGGCCGCCGGGCGGCATCGGCGGTGGGGTCGAGGGCGTCGCGCAGCCCGTCGCCGATCAGGTTGACGGCCAGCACGAAGAGCACCAGCAGCCCGGCGGCGAAGTAGAACAGCCAGGGGAAGACCGGCGCCTCGCTGGTGCCGGCGGCGAGCAGGGTGCCGAGCGAGACGTCCGGCGCCTTCACCCCGAAGCCGAAGTAGGAGAGCGCGGTCTCGCTCATCACGGCGCCGCCGACCGCGATGGTGGCGTCGATGATGAGGAAGGAGGCGACGTTCGGCAGCACGTGCCGGGTGATGATCCGCAGCGGGTGGACGCCCATGAACTGCGCGGCCCGGACGAACTCCCGCTCGCGCAGCGAGATCGTCATCGAGCGGACCACCCGGGCGGTGATCATCCAGTTGAACAGGGCCAGCAGCAGTACGAAGGCGAGCCAGCCGGAGCCCTTCAGCCGGGGCGAGACGATCGTGATGATCAGGAAGGCGGGGAAGACCAGCATCAGGTCGACCAGGAAGGTCAGCAGCCGGTCGGTCCAGCCGCCGAAGTAGCCGGCGCAGGCGCCCACCAGGGAGGCCAGCACGGTCGAGAAGAGTGCCACCAGCAGGCCGATGACCAGCGACTTCTGCAAGCCGCGCAGGGTCTGCGCGAAGACGTCCTGGCCGATCCCGTTGGTGCCGAACCAGTGCGTGGCGGAGGGCGGTTGGCGCAGCGCCCCGTAGTCGGGCGCGGCGTAGTCCCAGGGGGTGAGGTACGGGCCGCCGAAGGCGAGCAGGAACAGCAGCAGGACGACGACGGCGCCGGCCACCGCCCCGCGGGCGGCGAGCAGCCGGGCGAGGACGATCCGTCCCCGGCCGGCCGGCCCGGGCACGGGTCCGGCGGGGGACCCGGACCCGGCGGGAGAGGCGGGGCCGGGTGGTTCGACGGGCTCGGCGGGGCCGGCGGGGCCGGTGATCGCGGCGGTCACGGGGTCTCCTCCTCGGGTCAGGACCGCACGCGCGGATCGAGCGCGGCGTGCAGGGTGTCGGCGAGGAAGCCGGAGGCGAGCACCACGACCGCAGCGAACAGGTTGACCGCGACGACCGCGTTGACGTCCTGCTCGTTGACGGACTGGATGAACCACTCGCCCATGCCGTGCCAGCCGAAGATGGTCTCGGTGAAGGCGGCACCGGTGAAGATGCCGAGGAAGCTGTAGGCGAACATCGTCGACATCGGGATGACCGCCGTCCGCAGCCCGTGCTTGACCAGGGCCCGGCCGCGGGTGAGGCCCTTGGCCTCGGCGGTGCGCAGGTAGTCGGAGCCGAGCACGTCGAGCATGGTGCCGCGCTGGTAGCGGCTGTAGGTGGCGAGGCCGCCGAGCGCCAGCGAGAGGGTGGGCAGCAGCAGGTGCAGCGCCCAGTCGGCGAGGTGCGCGCCGAGGCCGCCGGTGAGCCCGGGCGTCTCGTACCCGGTGAAGGGGACGACCTCGTGGCCGACGGCGTCCTTGGCGGCGATGGCGCCGTTCTTGAGGAAGAGCGCGACCAGGAAGACCGGGGTGGAGAGCAGGACGAAGGACAGCACGGTCAGCAGCCGGTCGGAGATCCGGTACTGGCGCACCGCGCTCCACGCCCCGGCGGCGACGCCGAGCACCATGCCGAGCAGGCTGCCGACCAGCAGCAGCCGCAGCGAGACCCAGACCCGGCGGCGGAAGTCGTCCAGCACGGGGGTGTCGTGGATGGTGCGGCCGAGGTCGCCGTGCAGCAGCAGGCCGCCGGCCCAGCGGCCGAAGCGCTCGACGACCGGGGTGCGGTCGTTCAGGTTGAGGTCGGTGAGCTGGCGCTCGACCGAGGCGGCGGCCGGGCGCGGCACCTTGGCCTCGAAGTAGGCGCGCGGCTGCAGGGCGGCGCCGGCCAGCGCGTACGCCAGGAAGACGGCGGCGACCAGCAGGACGGCGTAGTAGGCGAGCCGCTTGGCCAGGTAGCGGAGCATCAACGGCCGCCCGGGGTGCGGGTGGGGCCGACGCGTCTGGTGGGCATCGGAGGGTGGCCTTCGGGTCGGCGGCGAGGGTGCGGGAGCGGCTCGCCGGAGGGGCCTCGCCGGAGGAGCGGGAGCCCCGCGCGAGGGTGGTCGGCCGTGCTTCTTGACCGTGGTCAGGAAAACGCAGGTCAGAGTGTGGCACCGGTGCGCGGCCGCGGTGTTGCGGCCGTGTTGCACCCCGTTTCGTTTGGATCAGGTGTCAACTCTGCCCCCTGGTACTCGTTCTGATCGGCTGTTACGTTCGGTCCCCGGCACCGACTTGGCTGCCCACGATCAAGCCTCGCCACACCTTGCGACGCTCACCTCTCACCACTCGCCGGACATCACGGGGGGACCCTCATGGACGCTTCCGCCACGCCCGCGCGCCGACTCGGCCGCGCCGCCGCCCTCGCCCTCGCCGTCGCCCTGGCGGCGACCGCGTGCAGTTCGGGCGGGGGCTCGGCGGACACCGCGGTGAGGAGCGAGGCGCCCGGGCAGGGCTCCATCGACATCAACGCCAAGCCGCTGGACCAGGTCCGCGACGGCGGCGAGGTCCGCTTCCCGCTCTACCAGTGGATCACCCAGTGGAACCCGTTCCAGGTGGACGGCCGCTACGGCGACGCGGTCGAGATCATGCGCACGCTGGAGCCGAGCCTGTTCAGCACCGACGAGACCGGTACCTTCAAACCGGTCGCGGACTACCTGCTGGACGCCAAGGTCACCTCCGCCTCGCCGCAGGTGGTCACCTACCGGCTGAACCCGAAGGCCAAGTGGTCGGACGGCAAGCCGCTGAGCCACCTCGACTTCAAGGCCGACTGGGAGGCCACCAACGGCAGGAAGGACGGCTACAACATCGCCGACTCGGCCGGCTACGAGCTGATCTCCGCGGTGGAGCAGGGCGCCGACCCGAGCGAGGTCAAGGTGACCTTCTCCGAGCCGTACGCCGACTGGCAGAACCTGTTCCGCCCGCTGATCCCGGCGGCCGGGATCGCCACCGCCGACGACTTCAACAAGGGCTGGGTGGAGCGGATCCCGATCACCGCCGGCCCGCTGAAGATCGGCACCGCCGACAAGACCGCGCAGACCCTCACGCTCGTTCCCGACCCGAACTGGTGGGGCGCCAAGCCGAAGGCCGAGCGGATCACCTTCCGGGTGATGGCGCAGTCGGCGACCACCCAGGCCTTCCTCAACAACGAGATCGACTTCGCCGCGGCCGGCACCGCCACCGCGTACGGGCAGCTCAAGGACGCCAAGGACGCGGTGATCCGGTCCGCCAGCCCGTGGGACGAGGTGCACATCTCCTTCGGCGGCGGCGGTCCGCTGGCGGACGTGAGGGTCCGCCGGGCGCTCGGCCGGGCGCTCGACCGGGGCGCGCTCATCAAGATCGCCAACAACGGCGTGCCGGTGGAGTTCAAACCGCTCGGCAACCACATCTTCATGCCCAACCAGACCGGCTACCGGGACAACGCCGGCGAGTGGGCGACCTTCGACCTGGCCGCCGCGAAGGGGCTGCTGGACGAGGCGGGCTGGAAGGAGGCCGGCGCCGGCCAGCCCCGCACCAGGGACGGCCAGGCGCTGACCCTGCACTGGGTGCTCAACGAGTCCACCCCGCAGGCCCAGGTCGACCTCGCCACCGCGGCCCAGGCGATGTGGCTGGCGGCCGGCGTCAAGGTGGAGATCGACAAGGTCGCGGCCAACGACTTCTTCACCAAGTACGTCAACCCCGGCAAGTGGGACATCGCCAGCTGGCGCAACACCGACTCGTTCCCGCTCTCCAGCAGCCTGACCAACTTCCGCCTGCCGCAGGGTGACAACGTCTTCGGCAACTACTCCAAGCTGGGCAGCGAGGAGATCGACGCGCTGCTCAAGAAGGCGGCCGGCACGATCGACCCGGTGGAGGCCGCGAAGCTCTACAACCAGGCGGACGCCCGGATCTGGGAGCTCGGCCACACCTACGAGCTGTACCAGCGGCCGACCGTGGTGGCGGCCCGCAAGGGGCTCGCCAACTACGGCGCGTTCGGGCTGGCGAGCACGGACTACACCAAGGTCGGCTGGGAGAAGTAACCGGGGCCGGGGACGGGAGCGGGTCCGGCGGGGCGGTCCCCGGCGGCCGGGCGGGCGCACGGCGGGCACTGGCGAGCAGCGCGGTGATCACGAGGCGGGTGGTGCGGACAGGGGAAGACCGGCGTCGCCGCCCCCGCTGTCCTGCCACCCGTCTTGACCTTCCGCGATGCCCGCAGGCCGCCCGTGCCGCAGGGCTCGTCCCCGGGCCCCGTTCGCTTCGAACCGGGGACGAATCTAGCGGGGCGGTCCGGGTCGTCGCCTCGTACGGCGCGGGCGCGCCCGGAAACCCGCCGTGCTGTCACCCGGTTCGCGCACCGGGTCGTCAACTCTCGCTGACGTCAGGACATATTGCGACACAACAGGTCAATTATCGCACTCGGGGGCGCAATCGGGCGCTCTCGGACGCATTCCGGTGCGCTGTGGTGCGTGCGCGGTGCCCGGCGCGCTGCCAGGATGCGGCGGGTACAGCCCGCCCGTCCGCAGCCCGGAGACCGTCCATGAGCAGCGACTCCACCGCATCCCCCCACCCGCACCACGCCCGCCCGCGCACGGTGCGCCGGATGGTCCCGCGCAGCCGGGACGAGCCGCACCGGGTCGCCACCCCGCTGGAGCTCTTCTTCGACCTCTGCTTCGTGGTCGCCGTCGGCCAGGCCGGCCGGGAGCTGGCCCACGACCTCGCGGGCGGGCACTGGGGCGACGGCCTGAGCGGCTACCTCTTCGCCTTCTTCGCGATCTGGTGGGCCTGGATGAACTTCACCTGGTTCGCCTCCGCCTACGACTGCGACGACGTCCCGTACCGGATCACCACCCTGGTCCAGATCGCCGGCGTGCTGGTCCTCGCGGCCGGGATCCCGCGGCTCTTCGCCGACCAGGACCTCGTGCTGGTGGTGCTCGGGTACGTGGTGATGCGGCTGGCCATGGTCACCCAGTGGCTGCGCGCGGCGGCCGCCGAGGAGGGGCTCGCCCGTACGGTGGCGCGGCGCTACGCCGTCGGGATCACGCTCTGCCAGATCGGCTGGGGCGTGGTGCTGCTGCTGCCGCACGACGTCCGCACGGTGATGATCCCGATCGGGATCCTGGCCGAGGTGGCCGTGCCGGCGATCGCCGAACTGCGGCTGCAGACCCCCTGGCACCCGCACCACATCGCCGAGCGGTACGGCCTGTTCACGCTGATCGTGCTCGGCGAGACGGTGGCCGCGGCGACCGTCGCGGTGCAGTCCGCGGTGGACGAGCACGAGGGGCTGGGCCGGCTGCTGCCCGTCGCGGCCGGCGGTCTGCTGATCTGCTTCTCGGCCTGGTGGATCTACTTCGCCCGGTCGGTCCACGAGCACCTGCGCTCCAGCCGCCAGGCCTTCCTCTGGGGGTACGGCCACTACCTGGTGTTCGGCTCGGCGGCGGCGATCGGCTCGGGGCTGGAGGTGGCGGTCGAATCGGCCGTGCACAAGGCGCACATCTCCGAGACGGCCGCCACCGCGACGGTGACCGTGCCCACCGCGCTCTACCTGTTCACCGTCTGGGCGCTGCACGCGCGGCACTCCAAGAGGGGCGCGGCTCAGCTGTCGGTGCTGCCGGTCGCCTCGGTGGTGGTGCTCGCCTGCACGGCGGCGGGCGGCTCCGGCGTCCTCGCGGCGGGCCTGGTGACGGCGGCCGCGGTGGCGGTCGGGGTGGCGCTGCACGCCAGGGAGCGCTGAGCGGGGGCGGGCGGACGGCGCTGCCCCGAGACCTCCCGCGGCTGCCCGTCGCGGGGGTGCTCCTCGGCCCGGCCGTCGGTCCGGTGCGGCGGGCCGGGCCCGTTCGCCCCGCCCGTCGCGGTGCGGAGCGGACCGAGGAGCGCCGGGTCGCCCGGCGGTGGGCCGCCCGACGCCGAGCCGTTGGCCGCCGAGCCGCCCGACGCCGAGCCGTTGGCCGCCGGGCGGTCGGCCCCCGCACCGCGGAGCGCCGACCCGTGGAACACCGGTCCGTTCGCGCGGAGCGGGTCCAGCGGGGGCGGCCCCAGCAGGGTCCGCAGCACCTCGTCGTGCCCGGTGAGCCAGGACCGGTACACCGGGCTGGCCTGGGCGAGGTCCAGGTAGGCCGCCTGCAGCTCCTCGTACAGCGCCTCGCGGCCCGGCGGGCCGAGCGCCCGCGGCCGCCAGACCAGCAGCAGCCGCACGGCCAGCGGGTCGCCGTGCAGCCGCCGCACGACGCTGCCCGGTCCGGGCAGCGAGGTCGGCTGGCAGGGTCGGACCGCCTCCCCGGAGGCGACCAGTTCGGCGGCGGTGGTGTTGTCCCGCACCTGGACCACCCGGGGGTTGAGCCCGGCGGCGCGGAACACCCGGCGCATCGCGGCGTACTCGTGGTCGGCGGTGGGGTCGACCATCCAGGTGTCCTCGGCGAGCTCGGCCAGCCGGACCACCGGCCGGGCCGCCGCCGGGTGGCCGGCCGCGAGCGCGACGAACTGCGGCTCGCGGGCGAGCAGCACCCGGTGCTCGGCGTCCGGGGGCAGCCGCAGCGGGAAGCCCTCGCTCTCGTGCACGAAGGCGACGTCCAGCTGGTCGGCGGCGATCATCCGGAGCAGGGCGTTGGCCGAGATGTCGATCTGGATGGTGGTGTCGGTCTCCGGCAGCCGGTCGTGCAGCCGGCGCAGCCAGGCGGCCACCGCCCGGCTGCCGACACTGCCGATCCGCAGCCGCCGGGCCCGCTCGCCGCCGGCCGCCTCCCGCGCCTCCTGGCGGGCGGCGGCCACCAGCGCCGCCATCTCGGCGATCACCGGTCTGGCCCGGGACAGCACGGAGTGGCCGAGCGCGGTGGGCCGGCTGCCGGTCTGCTCCCGGGTGAACAGCGTGCCGCCGACGGCCCGTTCGATGCGGTGCAGCTGGGTGGTGAGCGACGGCTGGGTCATGCCGAGCCGCAGCGCTGCCTTGCGGAGGCTTCCGGTGTCGGCGATCGCGCACAGCACCCGCAGGTGTCTCACGTCGAGCTCCACATCGGGGAGCGTAACGGTCGAAACGGGCTGACGCCAGGGACATGACAGGCGGTTGGGTCGGCCGGTGCGCCGACGGCGGCCCCACCGCCGGGATCCACCGGCCCGAGGACCGGCCCGAGGACCGGCCCCAGGGCCGGACGGACGGCCGGACGGACGGCCGGACCAACCGCCGGGCGGCCCGCCCTCCACCTGCCCCGCGGGGCGCGGTGATTGGCCCGGGCTATCGCCGGTTGACATCATCCGCCGGGCCGCCGGCCTGGCCGAAGCTCTGGGGGCAGCAAGCATTCATCCGATACCCCGCGGCCCGGCCCCCACCGGCCGCGGGGCACTCGCGAATCGGAGCCCCCACATGAACCGTGTCCCGCGCACGCTCTCCGTCGCGCTCGGACTGGTCCTGGCCGCGGGAACGGCCGCCCTGCCGACCGCCGCCGCCACCGCCGCCCCGGTGAGCGCCCCCGACGCCGGCACCGTCGGGCACTACACCCCGGGCACCGCCGTGAAGGGCGCGGGCAAGGCGGACGACCGGGCGTTCTTCGAGGCCGTCATGAAGTCCGCGCGGGCCAAGCAGGCCGCCAACCCGTACCTGCTGGCCGTCACCGTGACCTACGACGCGAGCAACGCGCCGTCCTTCGCCTCGGTCATCGCCCAGAGCGCGCAGATCTGGAACGGCTCGGTCGGCAACGTCCGGCTCCAGCAGGGCTCCAACGCCGACTTCGCCTACTACGAGGGCGACGACCCGTCCAACGGCTCCTACGCCAGCACCGACGGCCACGGCAGCGGCTACATCTTCCTCGACTACACCCAGAACCAGCAGTACTCCTCGCTGCGCGTGACCGCGCACGAGACGGGCCACGTGCTGGGCCTGCCCGACCACTACTCGGGCCCGTGCAGCGAGCTGATGTCGGGCGGCGGCCCCGGCCCGTCGTGCACCAATCCGTACCCGAACAGCGCCGAGCGCAGCCGGGTCAACTCCCTCTGGCGGTACGGCCTGGCCGGCTGACCCGGCACCCCGCCGCCCGCCGCTCCGGCGGGCGGCCCCTGACGCGCGCCGCCCGGGCGACCCCTCCGACCGGGCGGACGCGGTTCCACCCGCACCACCGTCGTTCCCCGTGCGCGCGAGCGCACCGCCTCCACCCCTCATTCCGTGAAACGGGAGCCCCCACATGAACCGTGTCTCACGCATGTTCTCCGCCGCCGTCGGTCTGGCCCTCGCCGCCGGCCTGGCCGCCCTTCCGACCACCGCCGCCGCCGCGCCGACCCAGGGCTACACGGCGTCCGGATCCGCCTACGCGGGCTCGGCGACCGAGGACGCCAACAACAAGGCGTTCTTCGAGGCGGTCATGGCGTCGGCGCGGGCCAAGCAGGCCGCCAACCCGTACCTCCTGGCCGTCACGGTGACCTACGACGCCAGCAGCGCGCCCACGTTCCGCAACCAGATAGCCCAGAGCGCGCAGATCTGGAACAGCTCGGTCACCAACGTGCAGCTCCGCTCGGGCTCGGCCGCCGACTTCCGCTACTACGAGGGCAACGACTCGCGCGGCTCCTACGCCAGCACCGACGGCCACGGCCGCGGCTACGTCTTCCTCGACTACGCGCAGAACCGGCAGTACAGCTCGCTGCGGGTCGTCGCGCACGAGACCGGGCACGTGCTCGGCCTGCCGGACCACTACTCGGGCCCGTGCAGCGAGCTGATGTCCGGCGGCGGCCCCGGCACCTCCTGCACCAACCCGAACCCGAACAGCACCGAGCGCAGCCGGGTCAACACCCTCTGGCGGAACGGCCTGGCCGGCTGATCCTCCCGCACCGCAGTGACGGCCCGGTCGCCGGAACCCCGGCGACCGGGCCGCCCCGCGTGCGTTCCCGCCCCTCGCGGCGCACACGAGCAGGGCCGGCGGTGGGCGCCCCACCGTGCCACCGCCGCGCCCGCCCGGCCCGGTTGTCGGTGCCCCGTGCGAGCATGCGGACCAGGACCCGTCCGCCGTCGACCGCGAGGTGCCCCCGTCATGCCCCAGCACGTCCCCGACCGCCTGGAAGACCTGCCCTACGCGGACCACCTGACCCGGCACACCGGACCGCTGCGCAGCGACGGGCGCTACGACACCGTCCACTTCGACGGCGGCGAGTACACCGACCAGACGGGGGCCGGCGCGGCCTTCCTGGAGTCCGCCCTCACCGGCGTCGCCCTGAGCGGCGTCAAGCTCCGCCAGGCCCGGTTCAACGAGGTCTGGGTGCAGGCCGGCCGCTGGGTGGCCTGCGACCTCGCGGACAGCGAGTGGCAGGACAGCGCGGTCACCGGAGGCGTCCTGGCCGGCATCGCCGCGCACGGCTCGGCGCTGCGCCGGGTGGTGTTCCGCGGCTGCAAGCTGGAGGCGGTCAACCTGCGCGCCGCCGTGCTGCGCGACGTCGTCTTCGAGGACTGCCTGCTGCGCGACGTCGACTTCGGCGACGCGAAGCTCACCGATGTCGCCTTCCCCGGTTCCACCCTGGAGGAGATCCGGCTGCGCGGCGCCACCCTGAGCAAGGTCGACCTGCGGGGCGCCGTCGCCCTCGGCCTGCCCGACGGCCACCAGGGCCTGCGCGGCGCCCTGATCAGCTCCCTCCAACTCATGGAACTGGCGCCCCAGTTCGCCCAGGCGCTGGGCATCACGGTGAAGGACTGACCGGGGCCGGGCCGGCGACCCGGGTGCGGCTGCGGACCGACCGGCGTTCAGCTCCCGGTCGTTCGGTGACGGCCGGGAGAACAGTCCGCCAACCCTGCCGCCCGCCCCTGGTGGGACGATTCGGCGCGGGTGGAGGATGCTGCGCGATCGAGTGGGCCCCGACTTGTGTGCACAACATCGCCAGAAGGGACGGGCTGGGCTGATGGCCGAGCTGAGTCGTAGGAAGTTCGTGACCCTGTCCGGCGCCGCCGCCGCGGGTCTCGCCGTGGCCGGCGCCGGCACCACCGGAGCCGGAGCGGCCCCCGCCGCCGACGCGGCGGCCGCCACGCCGGCGGGCGCACCGACCGTCGCGCCGTCGGCCGCGCTGTCGCAGACCGGCACCCTCGCCGACGCGCGGCACATCGTGATCCTCATGCAGGAGAACCGCAGCTTCGACCACTACTTCGGCATGCTGCGCGGGGTGCGCGGCTTCGCCGACCGCTCCGCGATCCAGATCGCCGGCGGCTACTCCGTCTTCAACCAGCCCAACGGCCTGCTGGCCCGCCAGTACCCGTGGCAGTTCAGCCTCACCAAGCCGGCCGGCGGCGCCGACCCGGAGCGCCTGGCCCAGTGCAACGGGGATCTCAGCCACGGATGGGGGGATCAGCACCGGGCCTGGAACGGCGGCAAGCTGGACTCCTGGGTGGCGGCCAAGGGCAATGTCCGCACCCTGGGCTTCCTCACCCGCCAGGACATCCCGTTCCACTACGCGCTCGCCGAGAACTGGACCATCGCCGACGCCTACTTCTGCTCGGTGCTGAGTGCCACCGGCCCCAACCGCACCTACCACTGGTCCGGCCAGATCGACCCGTCCGGCGCCGCCGGCGGTCCCGCGTACGACGGCGGCGACGAGAAGGGCCTGCGCTGGCAGACCTACGCCGAGGCGCTGGAGAACGCGGGCGTCAGCTGGAAGGTCTACCAGAACGCCGCCGACAACTACGGCGACAACGCTCTCGGCTATTTCGCCCAGTTCGCGAACGCGCCCGCCGGCAGCCCGCTCGCGGTCAAGGGGATGGGCTCCGTCCCCAAGGCCACCGGCAGGACCCCGGACGACATCGTCGCCGCGATCAAGGCCGACGTGCTGGCCGGCACCCTTCCGCAGGTCTCCTGGATCGTCCCCAACCAGGAGGTCTCCGAGCACCCGTACGCCACCCCGGCCGACGGCGCGCACTTCGTCCACAACGTGATCGACGCGCTCAACGCCGACCCGGACGTCTTCAACTCCACCGTCCTGTTCCTCAACTACGACGAGAACGACGGCTTCTTCGACCACGTCCCGCCGCCCGCCGCCCCGGCCGGCACCCCGGGCGAGTTCTACAGCGGCACCAACATCGGCCTCGGCTTCCGTGTCCCGCTGATCGCGGTCTCGCCGTGGACCCGCGGTGGCTGGGTCTCCTCCGAGGTCTTCGACCACACCTCGGTGCTGCGCTTCCTGGAGAAGTGGACGGCCGCCCTCGGCAGGCCCGCCACCTGCGTCAACATCAGCGACTGGCGCCGCCGGGTCTGCGGCGACCTCACCGGCCTGTTCGACTTCGCCAACCCGGTCTACGGCCTGCCGGCGCTGCCCGCCACGGCCGGCGCGGTGGTCGGCATGTCCACCTGCGGGCCGCTGCCCAACCCGGCCCCGGTGGACAACAAGCTGCCCGCCCAGGAGGTCGGCACCCGCCCGGCCCGCGCCGTCCCGTACCAGCCGAACGCCAACCTGGACCACCTGGAGTTCGGCTCCGCGGGCGCGATCAAGGTCTGGCTGGCCATGGCCAACCAGGGCGCGGCGGCGACGAGGTCCGCCCACTTCGCCGCGTACGCCAACGCCTACCGCAGCGGCGGCCCCTGGCAGTACACCGTCGACCCGGGCGGCAGCCAGAGCGACTTCTTCAACTGCGGCACCGGCTACGGCGGCGGCCAGTACGACCTGAGCGTGGTCGGCCCCAACCGCTTCCTGCGCCGCTTCAAGGGCGACGCCACCAAGGCCGGCCGGAACGCGGCCGTCACCTGCTCCTACGCCGTGGAGCCGGGCACCGGCAGGCCGGC
Organism: Kitasatospora sp. NPDC057692; assembly: GCF_042799475.1. Classification (NCBI taxonomy): domain Bacteria; kingdom Bacillati; phylum Actinomycetota; class Actinomycetes; order Kitasatosporales; family Streptomycetaceae; genus Kitasatospora; species Kitasatospora sp. NPDC057692. The sequence goes on from NZ_JBHVIV010000003.1 coordinate 154,936, forward strand.
CGTCTGGTTCAGGCTCGCCAACACCGGCGGCACCGCGCTGACCTTCACCGTCACCTCCACCAACTACCGCACCGACGGCCCCTGGACCTACCAGGTGCCGGCCGGCGGCAGTGTGAGCGACTTCTTCAACGCCGTCGCCTACACCAACGGCTGGTACGACTTCACCGTCACCGTGGACGCCGACAGCACCTGGTCGCAGCGGTTCACCGGCCACCTGGAGACCGGCGCCGCCAGCGTCAGCGGCTGAGCCCCGGCCCGGGCTCCACGGGCTCACCGGCCCCGGGGGAACCACGGGTCGTGGACCTCCCGGGGCCCGTACGGCGTGAGCAGGGTCAGCGTCAGCGGCGACGCCGCGTACTCGGCCAGCAGCACCGCGCCGTGCCGGGTCTCCAGCTCGGCCTGCACCGGCACCCGCAGCCGGCTGAGCGCCCGCCGCAGGTGCAGCGCGTCGCGCCGGCTCACCGGCTGCGGCGCGCGCAGCACCAGCCGCAGCGGGCTCAGCGGGCCGGCCACCGGTTCGCCGGTGGCCAGCTCGTAGCCGATCGCGCCGATCGGCCCCCAGGCCAGCCGGTGGTCGGCGATCAGCTGCCCGGCGAGCGGGAGCACCGTCAGCGCGGGGATCGCCGCCACCCGCTCGGGCGACAGCAGGGAGAGCCGTCCCGGCAGCTGCTCGGGGCGCAGCGTGCGGGCCACCGCCGCGCGGGGCGCCAGCGCGTCCAGCCGCTGTCCGCGCTGCGGCCCGCGCACCGTCACCGGCACCCAGGTCTCCGGCGCGGCCGACACGTCCCGGGTGCAGCGCACCGGGTGCGGGGTGTCCACGGGCGTGCCCGCCACGGCGGGCGCCCGCCCGACCGTCACCCAGGGGTGCGCCCGCAGCACTTGCCGCGCCCAGTCCGGCAGCCCGCCGCCGCCGAGCGGGCGCAGCGAGCTGGGGCACTGCATCAGCAACAGGTCGTGGACGCCGGGCAGCCGTCCGTCGAGTGCGGCCAGTGACCCGACCAGCCGGCGCGGTCCGTCGTGCGGGTCCTCACTCGGACGGGGGACGCGGGGGTGGGCGGCGACGGTCACGGCGGGCTCCAGGGGTGGGATCGGGACCGGCTGACGCCTTCCACCCTCCTCCCGCCCCGCCGGGACGGCTACGGCCTTTCGGCGCCCGCGACCAGGGACCAACGACTCAAACGGGTGTGCCGGCGCCCCGGCCGGGGCAGCGGGTGCGGGCCGGGCACGGCGGTGTGAGAGTGGGGGCAGTCCGGAATTCGCCCGGAGGAGGAGTCATGGGCATCTTCGACAGGTTCCGCCACAGGACGCAGCACACCGCGGAGGGGACCAGGTCCTCGCTCGACGCGGGCGCCGAGCGGGACACCACCGCGATGACCGACGCCGCGCAGCGTGCGGCCCTGGCCCACGACGAGGCCGCCGACGCCTTCAGCGCCGAGACCGAGAAGGCCCGCGAGGCGCAGGAGGCCTCCGCGGTCAGCGAGCGGGAGGCCGAGGAGCGCGCCCGCCAGGACATGACCTCCGAGGGCGACCCCTGGGGCTGACCCCGAGGGCGACCCCCGGGGCTGACCGCGGGCCGGGGCCGACCGCGGGCGCCCCCCGCGCTCACCGTTCCCGGGGCGGCAGCGGCGGCCGCCGCAGGTCCGGGCGCGGCGTGTCCGGCGGCGGCGGGACGGCGGCCGGCACGTCGTCCAGCAGCTCCAGCGCCAGCCGCACCGCCGTGACCAGCTCCGGATACCGCCCCGCGGCCCAGTCCCGGGGCGCGCGCACGACGTGCACGTCCGGCTCGACGCCCCGGTTCTCCACCGACCAGCCGAGCCCTCCGGTGAACCACGAGGCGTTCTTCGGCACCGAGATCTGCGTCCCGTCGCCGAGCTGGTGGCGTCCGGTCATGCCGACCACCCCGCCCCAGGTCCGGTTGCCGACCACCGGGCCGAGCCCGAGCAGCCGGATGGCGGCGATGATGACGTCGCCGTCCGAGCTGGTGGCCTCGTCGGCGAGCGCCACCACCGGCCCGCGCGGCGCGTCGCGCGGCCACCGCACGGGTTCCCGGCCGCGGCTGAAGTCCCAGGCCAGGACGCGGCGGGTGAGCTTCTCCAGGACCAGCTCGGAGACGTTGCCGCCGGCGTTGCCGCGCACGTCCAGGACCAGCGCGGGCTTGTCCAGCTCGCGCCTCACGTCGCGGTTGAACTGCGCCCAGCCGGAGCCGCCGAGGTCCGGGATGTGCAGGTAGCCGCACCGGCTGTCGCTGAACTCCCTGACCAGGGCGCGCCGTTTGGCCACCCAGTCCTGGTAGCGGATGGCCCGCTCGTCGGTGAGCGGGGCGACCGTGATCCGGCGGACGGCGCCGTCCGGGCCGCCCCGGCGGAGGGTGAGTTCGACGCTCGTCCCGCCGGTGCCGGCCAGCAGCGGCAGCGGCCCGCGCACCGGGTCGACGGGCCGCCCGGCGACGGCGAGCAGTTCGTCGCCGTCGCGCACGCCGTGGGTGGCGAGCGGGGCGCGGGCCCGCGGGTCGGAGGACTCGCCGGGCAGCACCCGGTCGAACAGCCAGCGCCCGTCGGGGGAGCGGTGGGCGTTGGCGCCGAGCAGGCCGAGCGGCTGCTGGGCGAGGGAGGGCCCCTCGCCGCGCCGCGAGGGGGTGACGTAGGCGTGCGAGGTGCCGAGTTCGCCGAGCAGTTCGCGCAGCAGGTCGGCGAAGTCGTCGGGGCCGGCGATCCGTTCCAGCAGGGGCTCGTACTGGGCGACCAGGGCGGGCCAGTCCAGCCCGCTCATGTCCGCGTCCCAGAACTGGTCGCGCACGATCCGGGCGGCCTCCGCGTAGGCCTGGCGCCACTCGGCGGCCGGGTGCACGGTGTGGGTGATCCGCCGCAGGTCGACGGTGGTGCCGGCGGACGGCGCGCCGACCGGGACGATCCGCAGGGTGCCGGCCGAGTAGACGGCCACCGAGCCGCCGTCGCCGGAGACCGCGTAGCCGTCGAGGCGGTCGGCGAGCGTGGAGCGGGAGCCGCGGGCCAGGTCGAAGTACTCCAGGGCGGGGCGGCCGGAGGTGTCGTCGGGGTTGGTGAAGGTCTGCCCGAGCACGCCGGAGATCGGCCAGCGCAGCCAGAGCAGTCCGCCGCGCACGGAGTCGGTGGCCGAGTACTTGCCGGCGAGCACCGGGAACGGGATCAGCCGCTCCCCGATGCCCTCGGCGTCCACCTCGACGGTGCCGTCGCCGCCGCCGTCGCCGTGCGGGGCGCCGTCCTCGTCGGGGGCCGCGAACGGGGAGGGCGTGCCGGTGGTGAGCGGGACGAGGTAGGGGCGGCAGCCGAGCGGGAAGGAGAGGTCGCCGGTGTGCACGTCGTGCACGGGGTCGAAGCCGCGCCAGGAGAGGAAGGCCAGGTAGCGGCCGTCCCGGGTGAAGACGGGCTGCTCGTCCTCGAAGCGGCCGTCGGTGACGTCGACGACCGGCGCGGGGGCGTCGGCGCGGGTGAGCCGGATGCGCCGCAGTGAGCGGCCGGCGGCCGGCTGGGACCAGGCGATCCAGTGCGCGTCGGGGGAGAAGCGGGCGCTGGTGACCGGTCCGTGGCCGGAGGAGGCGAGTTCGCGCACGGTGCCGTCGGCGGCGGTGACCAGCAGCAGCCGGCCGTCGGAGGTGGTGACCGCGAGGCGGGCGCCGTCGGGGGCGGCGGTGAGTTCCAGGACGCGGCCGATCCCTCCGGCGGCCAGCAGCCGGCGGCCGTGCTGTCCGGGGGCGTGCTCGTGGCCGGGCAGCGGCACGATCTCGACCGCGTCCTCGCCCTCGGCGTCGGTGATCCAGGCGGCCTCGCCGGTGCGGCCGAGCACGACGGGCAGCCGGGTGCGCACGCCGGGGGTGTCGGCGAGCGCCCGGGCCGGGCCGTCGCGGTGGGTGAGCCAGTACTGGCTGCCGCGCACGGTGATCACCCCGGCCCGCCCGGTGGCGTCGCAGGCGAGGTCCTTGACGTGCGAGGCGGCGCTCACCTGGTAGGGGCGCCGGCCGGCCCGGGCGCCGCCGAGCGGGACGCGCAGCCGGTGCGGGGCGGGCGCGTCCAGCCCGTCGAGCAGCCAGAGGTCGCCGGCGTGCTGGTAGACGATCCGGACGCCGTCGGTGGCGGCCTCGCGGGCGTAGTAGGAGGCGTGGTCGGTGTGCCGGCGCAGGTCGGTGCCGTCGGGGCGGCAGGAGTAGAGGTTGCCGACGCCCTCGTGGTCGGAGAGGAAGGCGATCCGGTCGCCCCCGGCGGCGGTGACCGGCATCGGCGAGGCGAGGTGGCCCGGCAGTCCGGCGAGGATCTGCTCGCCGTCCACCCAGAGCCGGCCGGTGGCGCCGCCCCGGTAGCGCTTCCAGGCGGCGGGCTCGTGCGGGGCGGCGCCGGTGAGCAGCACGGTGTGGGCCGCGCCGACCTGGGCGTCGCCGACCGGCCCCCAGGGCATCCGGCGGGCGGGGCGGCCGTCGGGGGGCAGGGCGTGCGCCCAGGTGTAGTGGCCGAAGGGCTCGTGGTACGAGGTGACGGCGAGCAGCTCGCCGTCCGGCAGCCAGCCGCGCAGCCGGGTGTCCTGGCTGCCCCAGTGGCTGAGCCGGACGGCCTCGCCGCCGTCGACGGGGGCGGTCCAGACCTCGGGGGCGAGGCTCTGCCAGGCGGTCCAGGCGAGGGTGCGGCCGTCGGGGGACAGCCGGGGGTGGCTGACCCGGGTGCGGTCGCAGCTGACCCGCCAGGCCCGGCCGGCGGCGGCTCCGGTCTCCAGCGGGGCGACCCAGACATCGTCCTCGGCGGTGAACGCGACCAGGCCCCCGCGCAGGTGGGGGTAGCGGAGGTAGCCGGGCGACGTCACCCCTCCATGCTTCGACGGGGTGTCACGCGCGGCAACCGGAAGGGCCTCCCGGCGGCCGTCGCCGGAGCCGGAACCGGTCTGGACCATTGACACCGTACGGCCGAATCCACTTCAGTGGTCTAGTCCAACTCGTCTGCCCGGCCGCGCCGTTCCCCCACCACCGGTGCGCCCCCAGGCATGCCCGGACACCCCCACGACCGCGCCCTCCGCAAGGAGTCCCCCACATGCGCAGAACCCCTGTCTCCCCGGCCCCCGCGGCCCCCCGCCGCCGCTCGCGCACCGCGCTGGCCGCCGGCACCGCCTCGGCCGTCGCCGCGGCCACCATGGTCGGCCTCACCCTGGGCCTCGCACCCAGCGCCGCGGCCGGCGAGTTCCTGGTCAACGGCGGCTTCGAGAGCGGCGCCCTCGGCCCGTGGAGCTGCACCGCCGGCACCGGCAGCGTCGTCACCGGCCAGGCCCACGGCGGCAGCTACGCCCTGGCCGCGGCCGCCTCGGCGGGCGACACCGCCCGCTGCGCGCAGACCGTCACGGTCGCGCCCAACACCACCTACACGCTCAGCGCCCACCTCAAGGGCTCCTACGTCTACCTCGGCGTGGACGGCGGCACCTCGACCTGGACGCCCGGCACCGGCGGCGCCTACCAGAAGCTGAGCGTCAGCTTCACCACCGGCGCCACCCAGACCAGCGCCACCGTCTTCACCCACGGCTGGTACGGCCAGGGCACCTACTACGCGGACGACGTCTCGCTGGACGGCCCCGGCGCGCCCAGCCCCACCGCCACGCCCACCCCCACCGTGACGCCCACGGTCACCCCGACCGTGACGCCCACCGTGACCCCGACCGTGACCCCGACGGTGACGCCCACCGGCACGCCCACCACGCCGCCGCCCGGCTCCAAGACCCTGGTGGGCTACCTGCACGCCAGCTTCGCCAACGGCGCCGGCTACACCCGGATGGCCGACGTCCCCGACTCCTGGGACTTCATCAACCTCTCCTTCGGCGAGCCGACCTCGGTCACCTCCGGCGACATCCGGTTCAACCGCTGCCCGGCCACCGAGTGCCCGACCGTCGAGTCCGACGCCGACTTCAAGGCCGCGATCGCCGCCAAGCGCGCCAAGGGCAAGAAGGTGCTGATCTCGATCGGCGGCCAGAACGGCCAGGTCCAGCTCACCACCACCGCCGCCCGGGACGCCTTCGTCAGCTCCGTCTCGGCGATCATCGACAAGTGGGGCCTGGACGGCCTGGACATCGACTTCGAGGGCCACTCGCTGTCGCTGCAGACCGGCGACACCGACTTCAAGAACCCGACCAGCCCGGTCATCGTCAACCTGATCTCCGCGATCAGGACGCTCAAGGCCAAGTACGGCCCGAACTTCGTGCTGACCATGGCGCCGGAGACCTTCTTCGTCCAGCTCGGCTACCAGTACTACGGTTCCGGCCCCTGGGGCGGCCAGGACCCGCGCGCCGGCGCCTACCTGCCGGTCATCCACGCCCTGCGCGACGACCTGACCCTGCTGCACGTCCAGGACTACAACTCCGGCTCCATCATGGGCCTGGACAACCAGTACCACTCGATGGGCGGCGCCGACTTCCACGTCGCGATGACCGACCTGCTGCTCAAGGGCTTCCCGGTGGCGGGCAACACCGCCAACGTCTTCCCGGCGCTGCCCGCCTCCAAGGTCGCCATCGGCATGCCGGCCACCACCAACGCGGGCAACGGCTACGTGGCCCCGGCCGAGGTCAACAAGGCCCTGGACTGCCTCACCAAGCTGGCCAACTGCGGCGGCTACGTCCCGAAGGCGGGCGCCCAGCCCGGCCTGCGCGGCCTGATGACCTGGTCGATCAACTGGGACCAGTTCGGCGGCCGGGAGTTCTCGAAGAACTTCGACTCCTACTTCCGCCGCTGACGGATCCTCGGACCGCTGAGTGACGGGAACCGAACCCGTCGCTCAGCGGTCCACCCGGACCGCCGCCAGGTACTCGGCGATCGCGTCCCGGTTGCGGGTCAGGCAGGCGATTCGGGTGCTCATCCCCGCCAACTCCTGCTCCAGGGTGGCGATCATCTCCGGGGTGGCGTCCTCGAAGTGGATCGCCCGGGGCTTGCTGAGGCAGGGCAGGATCTGTTTGATGATCCGGGTCGGCAGCCCCGCGTCGAGCAGCCCCCGGATCTGCAGCACCCGGTCCACCGTCGTGCCGTCGTACGCGCGGTAGCCGTTCGCACAGCGTCCGGCCACGATCAGCCCCTGCTCCTCGTAGTAGCGCAGCAGCCGCCGGGACGCCCCGGTCCGCTCGGACAGCTCACCGATCCGCATGTGCCCCACCTCACAGCCGGCCGCGTTGACCCTCACACCAATGTGAGGCTTCGAGCATAACCGCCATGCGGACCACTTCCCGGACCACTTCCCGGACCACCGACCGGCCCAGCGCCGGCGTCACCGATCCCACCGATCCCACCGATCCCACCGGACCCGGCCGGCGGACGGGCCTACCTCTGCCCGCCCTCCTCGCCCTCGCCACCGCCGTCTTCGTCACCGCCCTCACCGAGACCCTGCCCGCCGGCGTCCTGCCCGCCATGAGCGCCGACCTCGGCGTGGGCGAGTCCGCCATGGGCCAGTCCGTCACCGTCTACGCCCTCGGCACCGCCCTCACCGCCGTCCCGCTCACCGCGGCCACCGCCGGCTGGGGCCGGCGGCGCCTGCTGCTCACCGCGATGCTCGGCTTCGCCGCCGCCAACACCGTCACCGCGCTGTCCACCGACTACCCGCTCACCATGGCCGCCCGCTTCGTCGCCGGGGTCGCCGCCGGCCTCGCCTGGGCCCTGCTCGCCGGGTACGCCCGCCGGCTCGCGCCGCCCGGGCTCCAGGGCCGGGCCATCGCCGTCGCGATGACCGGAGCGCCGCTCGCCCTGTCGCTGGGCGTGCCCGCCGGGACCTTCCTCGGCACGGTGCTCGGCTGGTGGGTGGCCTTCCTGCTGATGACCGCGATCGCCCTCGGCGTGACCGGCTGGATCGCCGTGTCCGTCCCCGAGGTGCCCGGCCGGGCCCGCAGCGAGCGGACCCCGGTGCTGCGCGCCCTCGCCGTCCCCGGCGTCACCCCCGTGCTCGCCGTCACCTTCGTCTTCGTCCTCGCCCACACCGTCCTCTACACCTACATCGCGCCCTTCCTCGACCGGCGCGGCCTGGGCGGCGCCACCGGCGCGGTGCTGCTCGCCTTCGGCGTGGCCTCGCTGGCGGGCATCTGGTACACCGGCGCGCGGATCCACCGCCGGCTGCGCGCGCTCACCGTCGCCTCGACCCTGCTGGTGGCCGCCGCGGCCGCCGTGCTCGGCCTGGCGGCCGGCAGCACCGCCGCCGTGTACGCCGCCGCCGTGCTCTGGGGGCTCGGCTGGGGCGGCGTCCCGACCCTGCTGCAGACCGCCGCCGGGAACGCGGGCGGCGAGCAGGCGGACGCGGCGCAGGCGATGCTGGTCACCCTGTGGAACGCGGCGATGGCCGGCGGCGGCGTGGCCGGCGGCCTGCTGCTCGACCGGCTCGGCGCCGGCTCCTTCCCGTGGGCCGTGCTGCTCCTGCTGCTGCCCGTCCTCGCCGTCGTCCTCGCCGCCCGCACCCACGGCTTCCCCGCCCGCCGCCCCGGCGGCGCCCGGTGACCGGCGTCCCCCGACGTCCTCAGTACCCGCCGAGCGGGTCCCGGGGCGGCATCAGCCCGGCGCGGTAGGAGATGGCCACCGCCTGCGCCCGGTCGCGGGCGTCGATCTTCGCCAGGATCCGCTTCATGTGGGTCTTCACCGTCGACTCGGCGAGCACCAGCAGCGCGGCGATCTCCTGGTTGGAGCGTCCCTCGGCCGCCAGCCGCAGCACCTCCCGCTCGCGCGCCGTCAGCTGGGCGAGCCGGGTGTCCTCCGGGTGCGGCGGGGGCCGCACGCCGCCCCGGCCGACCACCTGGGCGACCAGGTCCCGGGTGACCGCCGGGTCCAGCACGGACTCGCCCGCGGCCAGGGTGTGCACCGCGTCGAGGAGCCGCTCGGCCGAGGCCCGCTTCAGCAGGAACCCGGCCGCCCCGGCCCGCAGCGCCCCCCACACGTAGTCGTCGTGGTGGAAGGTGGTCAGCACCAGCACCCGGGTGGGCAGCCCGGCGGCGGTGATCCGCCGGGTCGCCTCCACCCCGTCGACCCCCGGCATCCGGACGTCCATCAGCACCACGTCCGGCAGCAGCTCCCGGCACCGGGCGACCGCCGCCAGCCCGTCCGCCGCCTCGCCGACCACCTCGATCCGGTCGTCGCTCTCCAGCACCAGGGAGACCCCGGCCCGCAGCAGCGCGTCGTCGTCGGCCACCACCACCCGCACCCGGCCGACCGACGGCCCCCGCGCGGCCGTCACGGGACGGGCAGCTCGGCGCGCAGCCGGAACCCGCCCGGCTCGCCCGGCCCGTGCTCCACCCGGCCGCCGAGGACCGAGACCCGCTCCGCCACGCCCAGCAGTCCGCGGCCCGGGACGTACCCGGCGGGCACGCCCCGCCCGTCGTCGCACACCTCGACCGCGAGCCGGCCGGCGGCGCACCGCACGGTGACCCCGACCGACCCGGCGTCCGCGTGCTTGACCGTGTTGGTGAGCGCCTCCTGGACGATCCGGAACGCCGACACGTCCAGGCTGCGCGGCACCCGGCGGGCGGCCGGGTCGATCCGCACCCGCACCCGCAGCCCGGCCCCGCCGAGCCGCTCGGCCAGCCGCTCCAGGTCGGCGATCCCGGGCTGCGGCGCCGCGCCCTCCTCCTCGTCCGCGTCGCCCGCGCCGCGGCGCAGCAGGCCGAGCACCCGGTCGAGGTCGTCGAGCGCCTCCCGACCGGTGTGCTCCATCCCGGAGAGCAGCTCCCGGGTCCGCTCCGGCTCCCGGTCGAGCAGCCGGCGGGCGGCCCCGGCCTGGACCAGCACCACGTTCAGGGTGTGGCCCACCGAGTCGTGCAGCTCCCGGGCCAGCCGGGCCCGCTCCTCGGCGACCACCTCCCGGCGCAGCAGCAGCCGGGCGGCCTCGCGCTGCTCGCCCCGCCGGGCCGCCCCGTAGCCGACCGCCCAGCCGAGCAGCCAGAGGAACAGCACCCCGGCCGGGATCACCGGGTAGGCCCGGCCGAGGTCGGCGAAGTACGCGGCCATCCCGAGCAGCGCCGCGAACGGGCCGAACCAGGCGCGCCGCCGGGACGCGTACAGGCCGAGCGAGTAGAGGCCGATCAGGTCGGCGTACGGCGACACCGGGCTCGGCAGCACGAACAGCGCCTCCGCCGAGAGCGCGGCCGCCCCGACCAGGTACCCGGCCAGCGGCCTGCTGCGGCGCACCGCCAGCGGGCCGGCCACCGCCGCGCTCAGCGCGAGGGCGAGCGGCAGGCCGCCGTGCAGCCGGTCCGCCGCGCCGATCCGTTCGACGGCCATGAGCAGCAGGAACGCCCCGGCCAGCGCCGCGTCCCAGCGCTCGGCCGGCACCGCCCGGAGCGCGGCGACCGGCCGCCGGGACGGCGGGGCCGCCGGGATCGCCGGGATCGCCGGGATCGCCCGGGTGTACGGCGGGGAACTCATGGCGGCTCCGGTGTCGGGGCAGATGGCCGCCGCGCGGTGGTGCGGGCGCTCGGGCCGTACGGTAGCGGCGGCCGTCCGGACGGCGCATCGCCCTGGTGGGGTATTCCGGACCCCCGTTCGAGGCAGGCGGAGGGACCCCGCCGGGCGGACGCGGGCGGGCCGCCGCGGTCCGTAGCGTCCGGACCATGAACGCTCCCGACCCCCGCGCCCCGACCGCCGCCCCCGCCCCGCCCGGTCCTCCCGGTCCGCCCGCCGCTGCCGCCGCGTCCGCCGACCGTGCCGCGCCGCGTTCCGGCCGGGCCGGCCGGGCGGGCTGGTGGACGGTCACCGTGCTGGCCTTCGCCACCGCGCTGCTCACCGCCCGCTACCTGACCCTCGACCCGGAGGCCTACCTCGACCAGCAGCGCGCCGTCTACGTGGCCCACCGCCTCCCGCTCACCCTGCACGTCGGCGGCGGGGTGCTGGCGGTCCTGCTCGGCCCCTGGCAGTTCCTGCCCCGGCTGCGCGCCCGCCGCCCGCGCCTGCACCGGCTGACCGGCCGGCTCTACCTGCTCGCCGTGCTGGTCGCCGGCACCGGCGGCCTGCTGCTTGCGCCGTCCGGGCTCGTCGGCCCCGTCGCACCGATCGGCTTCACCGCGCTGGCCGTCCTGCTGCTGCTCTCCTCGGCCCTGGCCTGGCGGGCCGCGCTGCGCCGCGACCTCGTCCGACACCGGGCCTGGGCCGTCCGCTCCTTCGCCCTGATCCTGGCCGCCGCCACGCTGCGGATCTGGCTGCCGGTGATGGACCTCGCGGGCGTCCCGTTCGAGCAGGCCTACGCGACCGCCGCCTGGACCTGCTGGCTGATCAACCTGGTGCTGGCCGAGCACCTCATCGCCCGGATCCCCGGGCCCGCGCCGCGCCGCCGCCCGGGTGACCCGGCACCGGCCGCGGTGTCGTGACGACCTATCATCCAGCAATGACCACCGCAGAGTTGATCCGGATCGTCTCCCGCTCCTCGCCGATGGCGCTCGCCCAGGTCGAGCGGGTCAGGGCCGAGCTCGCCGCCCTGCACCCGGGGGTGCGCACCGAGGTGGTGCCGGTGACCACCTCCGGCGACCGCTGGATGGGCGACCTCGCCCGGCTCGGCGGCAAGGGCGCCTTCACCAAGGAGGTGGACGCCGCGCTGCTCGCCGGCGAGGCGGACCTCGCCGTCCACTGCCTCAAGGACGTGCCGGCCGACCGCCCGCTGCCGGCCGGCACCGTGTTCGCCGCCTACCTGCGCCGTGACGACATCCGCGACGCGCTGGTCCACCCCGGCGGCCTGACCCTGGACGAGCTGCCGCCCGGCACCCGGATCGGTACCTCCTCGGTGCGGCGCCGCGCCCAGCTCGCCGCCTCCCACCCGCACCTGGAGTGCGTGCCGATGCGCGGCAACGCCAACAGCCGGCTGGCCAAGCTCGCGGCGGGGGAGGCGGACGCACTGCTGCTCGCGCTGTCCGGTCTCGAACGGATCGGCGAGGCGGCGCGGATCAGCGAGGTGCTGCCGCTCGACACGATGTGCCCGCCGATCGGCGCCGGGATCCTCGCCCTGCAGTGCCGCACCGAGGACACCGCCACCATCGACGCGGTCGCCGGCCTCGGCGACCACCCGACCTGGCGCGAGGCGAGCGCCGAGCGGATGTTCCTGCACGTGCTCCAGGGCCACTGCAACTCGCCGATCGCCGGCTACGCCCGGGCCGGGGCGGACGGCCGCCTGTCGCTGCGCGGCCGGGTCTTCACCCCGGACGGCAAGCAGGTCCTGGACGCCCACGAGTGGGCCGGCTCGCTGAGCCCGGAGGACCTCGGCACCGCGACCGCCCTCGCGCTCAAGCGGCAGGGCGCCTCCGAGCTGATCGCCGCGATCCCGCACTGAGGCGGGGGCGCGAACGCCGGAAGGCCCCTCGCTCTCACGAGGGGCCTTCCGGCTGTCTGTGCGCCGCCAGGGACTCGAACCCCGGACCCGCTGATTAAGAGTCAGCTGCTCTAACCAACTGAGCTAGCGGCGCCTGCTGACGAGGAAGACATTACCTGGTCAGCGCCCGAAACACACAATCGGCCCAAAGCCCCGCCCCCGGCCGGTCAGGGGGTGAGCACGACCTTCCCCCGGACGTGGCCGGTGCCGACCAGCCGGTGGGCGTCGGCCGTCCGCCCCAGCGGGAAGGTGTCGGCGATCTCCAGCCGCAGCCCGCCCGCCTCCCAGAGGCCGACCAGCTCGGCCAGCCGGGCCGCCGTCCGCTGCCCCCGGATCCCCAGGACGCCCAGGCGCCCGGCCGCCGGGTAGTCGACCACGGTGCCGATCCGCGTCCGGTCGGCGACCAGCTCGACGGAGGCCTCCAGCGCACCGCGTCCGGCCGCGTCGAAGGCCGCGTCCACGCCCTGCGGGGCCGCCGCCCGGACCCGCTCGACCAGGCCCTCGCCGTACGCGACCGGGATCGCGCCCAGCTCCCGCAGGTAGCCGTGGTTGCGCTCGCTCGCGGTGCCGATCACCGTGGCGCCCCAGGCCCGGGCCAGCTGGACGGCGACCGTGCCGACCCCGCCGGCGGCGCCGTGCACGAGCACGGTGTCGCCCGCGCCGACCTTCAACCCGGTGAGCGCGAGGTGCGCGGTCTGCCCGGAGGCGGACAGCGCGCCCGCGTGCTCCCAGGGCATCCCGGCCGGCTTGCGCACCAGCTGGGCGGCGTCGGCCGCGACCAGCTCGGCGGCGCAGCCCAGCAGCCGGAAGCCCAGCACCTCGTCCCCGACCGCCCAGTCGTCCACGCCCTCCCCGAGCCGGTCGACCACCCCGGCGAACTCGTTGCCGGGGATCAGCCCGGGGGTGAGCTCGATGCCGGCCGGGGCCAGGCCCTCCCGGATCGCGAGGTCCACCGGCTGCACCCCGGCGGCGTAGACCCGGACCCGCACCTGGCCGGGGCCGGGGTCGGGGTCGGGCACCGCGGTCACCCGCAGCACCTCGGGGCCACCGAACCGGGGGACGGTCACTGCCTTCATCGCGGGCACTCCTGTCGGGTCCTGTCGAGCCTCGGGTCCCCCGATCCTGCGGGGTGAAGCCCACTTGAGGTCAACCCCTCCCCGGCGTGTCGTCCCAGTTGAGATCATTGTCGGATTTATCCTCGACGGCGGCCCGGGCCATGTCCGGACCCGTACCCCCGTACCCCCGCCCGCCACCGAGAGGACATCCCCGTGGGCCAGCTGCCCCTGCTCTTCCTGGTGCTGCTCGCCTCCGTGGTGACCATGCCGCTGGCCCGCCGGACCGGCGTGCCCCAACCGGTGCTGATGACCCTGCTGGGCATCGCCATGGCACTGATCCCGCAGATCCCCGACATCTCCATCGAACCCGAGCTGATCCTGCCGCTGGTCCTGCCGCCGCTGATCTTCGCCGTCGCCCGGCGCTCCTCGGTCCGCTACTTCAAGGCCAACATCCGCTCCATCCTGCTGCTCGCCGTCGCCCTGGTGGTGGTCACCACCGCCGCCGTGGCCGGCACCGTGCACTGGCTGCTGCCCGGACTGCCGATCGCCGCCGCCATCGCGCTCGGCGCCCTGGTCTCCCCGCCCGACCCGGTCGCCGCCGTCGCCGTGGCCGGCAGCGTCGGCCTGCCCCGCCGGCTGGTGGCCATCCTGGAGAGCGAGGGCCTGTTCAACGACGTCACCGCGATCGTCGTCTACTCGCTGGCCATCGACGCGGTGGTCGGCGGCGACTTCTCCGGCGGCCACGCCGTCCTGCGCTTCGTCCTCTCGGCGGTCCTCGCGGTCGTCATCGGCGTCGCCCTCGGCTGGGCCAACACGAGGCTCGCCGCCCTCCTGGAGGACCCCACCCAGCAGGTCGCGCTCAACCTGCTGGTGCCCTTCGCCGCCTACAGCCTGGCCGAGGAGATCCACGGCTCCGGCGTGCTCGCCGTCGTCGTCTGCGGGCTCTACCTCGCCGAACGGGCCGCCGACGCGGACGCCGTCTCCTACCGGCTGGTCGGCAACGCCTTCTGGGAGATCGTCGAGATCCTGATCACCGGCGTCGCCTTCGGCCTCATCGGCCTCGAACTGGCCACCGTCCTCAAGGAGGCCGGCTCCGGCTGGACCGGCATGCTCGGCGACGCCGCCGTGGTGATCGCCGTGGTCGTGGTGGTCCGGCTGCTCTGGCTGCTCCCGGCCGGCTGGCTCTCCCAGAAGCTGCGCTCCGGCTCCGAGGAGGACACCCCGATCAGCTGGCAGGAGAGCGTGCTGCTCTGGTGGTCCGGGATGCGCGGGGTCGCCACCGTCGCCCTGGCCCTCGCCATCCCGCTCACCCTCGACTCCGGCGAGGCCTTCCCGGAGCGCGGCAGGCTGGTCTTCATCGCCTTCAGCGTGGTGCTCTTCACCCTGCTGGTCCAGGGCCTCACCCTGCCCTGGCTGGCCAAGCGGTTCGAGCTCGACCTCGGCCACGACCGGCACGAGCAGCAGGTCCGCCGGCTCTGGTGGCGGGCCGCCAAGGCCGGTCTGCGCCGGCTCGGCGAACTGGAGGAGACCGACCGGCTGCCCGCCGAGGTCGCCGACCGCCTGCGGGACCGTCAGCACGACCGGCTGGCCCGGCTCTGCCCGGAGAACTACGCCGAGGAGGAGGCCGCCGAGGCCAAGCAGCGGCTCGCCCAGTGGCGTGCCGCGCACAGCGTCGAGCAGGAGATGATCGCCGCCTCCCGGCGCGAGATGCTGGTCGCCCGCGCCGAACCCGGCTCCGACCCGGAACTCGTCGACCAGGTGCTGCGCGGGCTCGACCTGCGCTCCGAACGGCGGTGACGGGGCGTCCGTCCGGGCGACCCCGCGGCGGGTCGGGCGGACGGTCCGTGACGGCCGGACGGACACCCCGCGACGCGCGTCCGAACGGCGGGCATCCCGACGGGTCGTCGTCGAACGGAATGTGCGCCCGGGGTCCCGCTGTTGCATAGGGTGGCCCCGGGCAAGGCCGTCAACGGAGTCGGCGCACCCCCAGTACCCGCACGACCTCGCGAAACCCTCCCGCCTGGCCCTGCCGGTATCTGCACCCAGACGAAACGAGGAGCCACCGATGTCGGAGACCCGCGCCGACGCCCGTACCCCGCTGGACCGCACCCCGCAGTGGGCCGCCCTCGCCAAGCACCGGGAGGAGTTCGGCGACACGCACCTGCGCGAGCTGTTCGCCGCCGACCCGGAGCGCGGCCGCCGCTACACCCTCCGGGTCGGCGACCTGCACGTCGACTACGCCAAGCAGCTCGTCACCGACGAGACCCTGGCGCTGCTGCGCGAGCTGGCCGCCGCCACCGGGGTCGCCGAGCTGCGGGACGCCATGTTCCGCGGCGAGAAGATCAACACCACCGAGCACCGGGCCGTCCTGCACACCGCGCTGCGGGCCCCGCGCGGCGCCGTCGTCGAGGTCGACGGCGAGAACGTCGTCCCCGCCGTGCACGCCGTGCTCGACAAGATGGCCGCCTTCGCCGAGCAGGTCCGCAGCGGCGAGTGGCGCGGCCACACCGGCAAGCGGATCCGCACCGTCGTCAACATCGGCATCGGCGGCTCCGACCTCGGCCCCGCGATGGCCTACGAGGCGCTGCGCTCGTTCACCCTGCGCGACCTCGACGTCCGCTTCGTCTCCAACGTGGACGGCGCCGACCTGCACGAGGCGGTCCGCGACCTGGACGCCGCGGAGACGCTCTTCATCGTCGCCTCCAAGACCTTCACCACCATCGAGACCATCACCAACGCGGTCTCGGCCCGGAACTGGCTGCTCACCGAGCTGCGGGCGGAGACCGACGCGGTCGCCAAGCACTTCGTCGCGCTCTCCACCAACGCCGAGGGCGTCGCCGACTTCGGCATCGACACCGCCAACATGTTCGAGTTCTGGGACTGGGTCGGCGGCCGCTACTCCTACGACTCGGCGATCGGCCTCTCGCTGATGATCGCGATCGGCCCGGACGCCTTCCGCGAGATGCTGGACGGCTTCCACCTGGTCGACGAGCACTTCCGCACCGCCCCGCCGGAGGAGAACGTCCCGCTGCTGCTCGGCCTGCTCGGGGTCTGGTACGGCGCCTTCTTCGACGCCCAGGCGCACGCCGTGCTGCCGTACTCGCACTACCTGTCGAAGTTCACCGCCTACCTCCAGCAGCTGGACATGGAGTCCAACGGCAAGTCGGTGGACCGCGACGGCCGCCCGGTGGGCTGGCAGACCGGCCCGGTGGTCTGGGGCACCCCCGGCACCAACGGCCAGCACGCCTACTACCAGCTGCTGCACCAGGGCACCAAGGTCATCCCGGCGGACTTCATCGGCTTCGCGGAGCCGGTCGCCGACCTGCTGCCCGGCCTGGTCGCCCAGCACGACCTGCTGCTCGCGAACTTCTTCGCGCAGACCCAGGCGCTGGCCTTCGGCAAGACTCCGGAGGAGGTCGCCGCCGAGGGCGTGCCGGCCGAGCTCGTCCCGCACAAGACCTTCCGGGGCAACCACCCGACCACCACCGTGCTGGCCGCCGGGCTGACCCCCTCGGTGCTCGGCCAGCTGGTCGCCCTCTACGAGCACAAGGTGTTCGTCCAGGGCGCGATCTGGAACATCGACTCCTTCGACCAGTGGGGCGTCGAGCTGGGCAAGGTGCTCGCCAAGCGGATCGAGCCGGTGCTGCTGACCGGCGAGGGCACGGAGGCGCTGGACAGCTCCACCGCCGCGCTGGTCGCCCGCTACCGCGAGCTGCGGGGCCGCTGACCGGCCGGGCCGGTTGCGCGGGCCGTCCGCCTCGGCGGCCGGTCCGCGCCGGTCCGGGTCCGCCCGTCCTGGGTCCGCCCGTCCTGGGTCCGCCCGGCCTGGGTCCGCCCGTCGTGGGCTCGCCCGTCCCGCGCGAACCCGGAAACGCCGGAAGGCCCCTCGCTCTCACGAGGGGCCTTCCGGCTGTCTGTGCGCCGCCAGGGACTCGAACCCCGGACCCGCTGATTAAGAGTCAGCTGCTCTAACCAACTGAGCTAGCGGCGCCTGCTGACAGAGAAGACTCTAGCAGCGGCGCGCGGTCCGGCCAAAATCGAATACCCGCACCTCCAGGCCCCCCGCCCGGGCCCGCCGCCGGCCCGGGCGGCTCAGAGCGCGTCGACGGGCTCCCGGGCCGCCCGGACGCAGGCCCAGAGGACGACGGAGGCCCCCGGCAGCCACGGCTCCCGGCTCTCCGGGGCGACGATCCACCGCCCCGGGCCGTGCCCGGGCAGGTCCGGGCCGGCCGTCGGCCGCTGCGGGGACGGCACCGTCACCGTGTCGCCCTTTCCGTGGCAGAGCAGCGGCGGCACGTCCCGGGCCCACTCCTCCCAGGCCAGCAGCCGGCGCAGCCGGGGCGCCGCCCCCGGCTGCACGAACAGCAGCGTCCGCCCCCGGACGGCCGCCACCGGCCCGCAGCCGGGCCCGGAGGCCCACAGCTCGTCCAGCACCCGGCGGCCGAACAGCGCCGGCATGCTGATCACGTCGAAGGCCCGGCCGCAGGGCAGCACCGTGGGCGCCCACGGGCGGGACTCCCAGAGGGCGCGCATGCTGCGCGGGTACTCGCTGGCGGAGGCGAGCCAGGCCTCTCCGGCCACGGTCACGTGCTCCACCGACTGATAGGTCCAGATGTCCACGGACAGCAGGGTGGGGTGTCCGGGGCATGTCCGGGAGGGAAAGCGTGGTTCGCCGGACAGCGGGGCGGGCGGGGGCGTACCCTTCCGCGTCCTCCGGCATATGCCAGGGGCGACGGGCCCGGACCTCGGGCGCCGCGGGGCGGGTCAGTCCTCGTGCCGCCGGGGCTGGAGCAGGGTACGGCCGTACTCGATCATCTTGGCCGCGTAGTCCGGCGTCCAGTCCGCCCGGCCGGCGATCTCGGCCTCGGACAGCGCGTCGAACCGGCGCGGGTCGGCCAGCTGGGCGGCCGCGACCGCCTGGAAGTCGGTGGCCCGCTCGGCGGCCGCCCGGAAGGCCAGCGCCAGCTCGGTGGAGCGGCGCAGCAGCTCGGCCGGGTCGTCGATCGACTCCAGGTCGAAGAATCGCTCCGGCTCCGGTTCGGCGGCCTGCGGTTCGAACAGCAGCTGCACCGGGCGCTGCCGCCGGCCGGGCGCCGCACCGGCGCCCGCGCCGGGACCGGCCGCCGCGGCGGGGCCGCTCTGGTCGGACGCCTGCGCATGGGAGTCGGGCATGGACGGACACCTCCGGGTGCTCGATGGGGTCGGGCGACGGATGCTCGGGTCGGGCGCCGCCCGGTCGCGGCCGCCGTCCATTGTCTCGCGGTGGCGGCCGGTAACGGAACGGTGCGCGTCCGGGCGCTATTCCCGCCCGGCGCGCCGGGGGCGCGCATCGGCCCCGCCGGCCGGCCGTGCGCCGGTCAGGACCGCCGCACGCCCGTCGCCCCGCGCCTGGGCCGGCCCGCCGCGGTCAGGCCCGGCCCAGGCGCACCCGGTGTTCGGACAGGTGGTGCAGCACCCGGTGATTGGCCTCCCAGCCGTCGGGGAAGGCGACCGGAACGTTCAACTGCACCGGCTCGGTGGCCGGATGCTCGTCCAGCAGCTCCGCGATCCCGGCCCGGGCCACCACGATGCAGGCGTGCCGGTGCCGGGAGGCCAGCACGCAGAGCCGCCCGGTCTCCAGGTGGAACGCGGTCGCGTCCGGCCGCCCCGACAGCGGGTGCAGCACCACCGTGACGTCGTACTCGCGCCCCTGCAGCCGGTTCGCGGTGTCCACCGTCACCGCGGGCCCGGCCGTCGGGTCCACCGGCACCCCCGCCTTGACCAGTGCGGCCCGCACCGCCGCCGCCTGGTCGCGGTGCGCCGTGCCGACCGCCACCCGGTCGGCCGTGAGCGGGGCCGACCCCTGCTCGGAGTGCGCCGTCAGCCCGCGGTCCAGCAGCCGGCGCACGGTGGCCGCGACGGCCGCCACCGCCTGCGGGTCGGTGCGCACGGTGTGCCGGGCGGGCAGCTCCAGCAGCGCCCAGCCGTGCCCGGCCGCCCGGTCGATCGCGGCGTCCACCGCCGAGCCGTCCGGCCGCACCGAGGCGGTCAGCGAGCGGTCCTCGGGGCCGGTGCCCGAGCGGAACGGCGTGAACGGGTAGAACGCCCCCGAGATCAGCGGCGCCGCGCTGGCCGGCAGCCGCCAGGACACCGGCAGCCGGTGCGGCTGGATCTGCGGGTTGTGCGCGAGCAGGGTGACCACCGCGCTGCTCGACGGGTCGTACGACAGGCCCGCCCACTGCTCGGTGCCGACCACGGTGAACGGGTCCAGCTGGCCCGGGTCGCCGACGAACAGGGCCCGCTCGAACAGCCGGGCCACCGCCAGCAGCGCGTCCGAGCGCATCTGGTACGCCTCGTCGACGATCGCGTGCCGCCACGGCTGCTCGGCCCGCACCCACTGCCACTTGGCCGAGGTGGAGATCACCACGTCCAGCTCGGCCAGCTCGGCGACCTTGTCCGAGGGCGTGACGTTGGCGTGCCGCAGCACCTCCGGCCCCGGGCGGGCGTCGGCCGCGTGCAGCCGGCCGATCGTCAGGTCCGGAGCCTTGCCGGCGAGTCGGTCGACCAGGTCGTCCACCTGGCCGTTGGTCTGGGCGACGATCATCAGCCGCTCACCGGCCCCGACCAGCTCCCGGGCGGCGCGCACCACCAGGGTCGACTTGCCGGCGCCGGGCGGCGAGTCCACCACCACGCCGCGCGGCGCGCCGGCGGCCGGCCGGACGGTCGCCTCCAGGATCCGCGCCACCGCGGCGTCGGCGGCCGCGCCGGGGCTCTGGCCGGCGGCCTGCTCGGTGCTCATCGGGCGGATCACTCCCAGTCCTCGGCGGCGCCGGCCACGACCGGCAGCACGGTGACGACGGCACCGGGCGGGCCGCCGTGCGTCCACGGCGTGTCGTCCGGCTCCGGCAGCGGCGCGGCCTGCCGGACCGTCAGTTCGAACAGCGTGAAGGTGACCCGCTCGCCCGGCTCGGGCAGGCTCCCCGGCTCGGGCTCCTTCCTGCGCCCCATGCCGGACAGCACCCGTACGGTGATGGTGCCCGCCTCCGGGTCGGCCGCCGCGATCACGGCCTTCTGCGCCGGACCGGCCCCGGCCCCGGCCCCGTCCCCGGACGCCGCCGGCTCGCGGACCCGGTGCACCTCCCGGCCCAGGTCGGCGTGCGGGCGGTCGTCGGTGCGGACGGTCAGCAGCGGACGCGGCTTGGGGGAGCGGCCGGTGGTGTCGTAGTCCGGCACCACCTCGGTCACCACCCCGCTGAACGCCTCCCCGGCGAGCCGGTGCTCGGCCATCGCCAGCGGGTCGTCCAGCGCCTCCTGGAGGTCCAGCCGGGTCTGCTCGCGCTCGCGCTGGGCGAGCTTGCGGGCGGCCGTCACGGCGTCGTCGAGCCGGGGCTGCGGCGGCTCGCCGGCCGCCAGCCGGTCCCGGTGGCCGGTGTACGACCAGCGGTCGCCCGTCCAGCGCTCGGGCAGGTGGCCGGCCGGGGGCAGGGCGCGCAGCAGGTCCAGGCCGTGCCAGACGTCGTGCCAGGTCGGCAGCAGCTCCTCGTGCAGGGCGGCGCGCAGCCGGCCGACCGCGACCCGCACGGCCTCCCGGGCCGCCTCGGCGTCCGTACCGCCCGGGCCGCCCGTACCGCCCGGGCCGTCGGCCTCGCGCAGGGCCGCCGCGGCCGCGTCGTAGCGGGCGATCTCGGGGGCCAGCACCTTGGTGTCGAACACCGGGTCGGTGGTCGGACCGGCCGGAGGGTGGATCAGCCGGCCGTCGGCGCCGCGCCCGGTCTCCGCCCGCTCGGCCGCCTCCGCGCCGCCCAGCCCCTCCGGCGGGGAGTGCCAGGCCAGCCGGGCGGCCAGGTGCTGGTCCTCCAGGTGGCTCTGGCCGGTGGCCCAGTGCCGGGACAGCAGGCCGGTCATCGGCAGCAGCAGGCTGGAACCGGGCACCAGGGCGCGCTCGGCGAGGTGGGTCAGCCAGCGGCCGAGCAGCGGCACCCGGGCGGGGGCCGGGAACGGACCCGGGTCCTCGTCCTCGGCGGTGCGGCGGAACCGGGTCGAGCGGCCGAGCAGCGCCAGGTACCGCACGCCCCCGCTGTTCGGCACGATCAGCTGCGGCGCGTCCGCGCACAGCTCGCGGACGACCGGCGTCCGCTCGCCGCTCTCCGGGTCCTTCTCGGAGCCCTCGATCAGCTCGACCTCCTCGCCGAAGGACTCCAGGTACGGCAGCAGGTCGGCGGCCAGGTCGGCCAGGAAGTCCGAGCGCAGGGTGCGGTTGAGCGGCTGCGGCACGATGTGCAGGGCCGGCGCGTCCCGGTCGGTGCCCAGCAGCACGGCCAGCGGCGCGCCGTCCTCGCCGGCCGAGGTCAGCGGGACGAGCACCATCGGGCGCTCGGAGAGGTGCCGGTGGCGGACGGTGGCCAGCGGCTCGGCCCGGCCGCTGCGCACGGCCTCCAGCCGGGCCAGGGTGGACAGCAGGCTCACCGCTCGGCCCCCGCGGCGGTCGGCGTGGCGGTCGGCTCGGGCCGGCCGAGCGCCTCTGCGCGCAGCGCGGCGGCGTAGGCCAGCCGGGCGGCGGCCTCGTCGGCGCCGTCGCCCTCGCGGTCCTCGCCGTCCCCCGCCCCGCCTCCGTCCCCGTCCTCGCCGTCCGGCGCGGCCCCGACCGGGCCGGTGCGGGCGACGGTCAGCGCCTCGGTCACCGTGCGGATGCTGCCCAGCTCGCCCCGCACGCCCCGGCCGAGCTGCTCGACCCGGTCCCCGCAGCGCGCCTGGGCACGGCAGTGGAAACCGAGTTCACAGGTGGACAGGCAGTCCGGGCTGTACGCGGCGGGGACCGTCCCGACCGTCTTCTCCAACTCCTCGGCGGACCGGACGGGCCCGCCGTCCGGAGCGGGGGAGAGGTCGAGGTCCGCCCCCGGCGGCAGCACCGCGAGCAGCCGCTCGATGCCGGTCATCCGGCTGAGCTGGCGGCGGGTGGTGGCCAGCTCCCGGCGCACGTCCACCGGCACGGCGGTCGGCCGGCTGCCGAAGTCCTCGGGGCAGACCAGCAGCACGCTGGTGTACGGGCTGCCCGGCAGCCGCTGCTCGGTGTACGGGTCCGGGTCCACCGGCCGTCCGGCCAGCGCGGCGGCGGCCTCCTGGAGGGCCAGCACGTAGACGGCGGCCTGCCGGGCGGCGGCGCCGACCTTGCCCGGGTCCGCGCTGCCGTCCAGTACCGGGAAGGACTTGATCTCCACGACGGTGCAGCGGCCGCCGTGCACCACGACGGCGTCCGGCTCCAGGTAGGCGGTGGAGCCCGCCACGTCCAGCCGCAGCATCGGGTGGTCGAGGAGCGTCCAGGCCTGCTCCTCGGCCGCCGCCTCCGCGAGCGCGGCCGCCGTCCGGTCGGCCCGCACCGCCGGACCGGAGGAGCAGAGGAGGTCCGGTACGAGCAGCGGACCGCCCTCGTCGGACATGCCCAGCCGGGCGCGCAGCGGTTCCAGCAGCGCCGCGTAGGCGTTCTCCTTCAGCCGGGCCTCGAACACGACGCCGCGCGCCAGCGCGAACGGCGAGCGGCCGAAGGGGGCGGGACGGCCGAGCCGGGCGGCCAGCGCCGACTTGTCCACCCCGGCGGCGTCCAGCACGGCGCGGCGGTGGCACCCCGGATTGGCGGCCAGGGCGGCGAGGGCACGGGCGTTCAGACTGCGCTGCGGCGCCGGTCCGCGCAGCTCGGCGAGCCGCTGGGCGAGCGGCTCCGCCGGCCCGCGGAGCGGGGCGTTCGTCGAGACGTTCATGGTGCGGCCCAGTGTCGCATCCGGCTCCGACAATCCGCCCCGAAAGGGCCGTTGACGGCGCACCCGGGCCACCGGAGCCGCGGCGTCCGCCGGGGGAGGGCCGCCGCCGGGCGGTGGAGGGCCTGGCTCGTGGGCGGTCCGGCGGTGGGGGATCATGGAGTCCGGTGCTCGCTGGCGAGGCCGACCGTTGACACCGCCCCGAGCGCGAGGAGCCTGCCCATGCCCGCCCGTATCCTGCTGGTCCGCCACGGTGAGACCGACTGGTCGGCCACCGGCCGCCACACCGGCCGCACCGACATCCCGCTGACCGAGGACGGCCGGGCGATGGCCCTGGCGCTCGGCGAGCGGCTCGCCGCGGCCCCCTGGAACGGCCTGCCGGACGCCCTCGTCTACACCAGCCCGCTCGGCCGCGCCAAGGAGACCTGCGAGCTGGCCGGCCTCGGCGACCGGGCCGTGGAGCGCCCCGAACTCCTGGAGTGGGACTACGGACAGTACGAGGGCCGCACCGGCGCCGACATCCGCGCCACCGACCGGCCCGGCTGGCTGATCTGGCGCGACGGCGTCCCCGGCGGCGAGAAGCTCTCCGACGTCGCCGCCCGGGTCGACGCCCTGCTCGCCGACCTCAACACCGAGCACGGCGTGCCGGACCCGGACACCACGGTGATGCACTGCGCCGACTGCGACGTGGTGCTCTTCGCCCACGGCCACCTGCTGCGCATCCTGACCGCCCGCTGGCTCGGCCTGCCGCCCGAGTACGCCCAGCGGTTCAAGCTCGGCACCGCCGCGCTCTGCGTCCTGTCCTGGGAGTACGGCGCGCCGGCCGTCGAGCTGTGGAACGACCAGGGCCACCTGGAGACCCTGCGCCGCTGACCCGCGCGGCGGCCGGCCGCCGGCGCCCGTTCAGGCGGCCGACGTCGCCGCGCCGTACTCCGCCAGGAACCGCCCCACCTCCGGCACCCGCCGGTGCTCGCGCAGCCGCTGGGCGGTGTCCGCGAGCATCGAGCGGATCCGCGCCGAGCGGACGTCGCCGAACAGCGCGACGGCGGCCGACCCGTGCTCGCCCGCGCCCGCCAGGTCCCCCCGGCCGAGCCGGTCGTGGGCGAGCTCGGCGGTGTAGAGCACCCGGTTGCGGACGAAGTGCGGCTGCTGGAGCGCCATGGCCAGCCGGGCGTGCTCGCTGGCCCGGTCCCAGTCCCCGAGCGCGGACCAGCACTGGGCCCGGAGCCCGGCGAGCTCGGCCTCGCCGAAGAAGGACATCCACTCCGGGTCGGCCGGGCAGGGCCCCTGCTCGAACAGCCGGCGGGCCCGGGTGATCGCCCGCTCGCAGGCGCCGCGGTCCTGCAGCAGTGCCCAGCCGCCGGCCTCGCGCATCGTGAGCAGGGCGAGCAGCCGGGGGGAGTCGAGGTGCCGGGCGGCGGACTGCCCGGCCTGGGCGGCGCGCAGCGCCTCGCGGGGGCGCCCGGCGTCCCTGGCGAGGAAGGCGCTGTTGGAGAAGACGTGCGCCTCCAGCGCGGAGTCGCCGGCCATCCGCGCGGTGGCCAGCGCCTCCGCGTAGTACGAGCGGGCGTCCCCGAGCCGGTTCGAGTCATGGGCCAACCAGCCCACCGAGATGGCGAGTTCGCCGGCCCCGGCCTGGAGCCTGCGCTCGGTCTCGGTGGAGTACTCGCAGGCGTCGAGCAGGAGGTAGGCCTCCCGCAGGGAGCGGCCGGCCTGCTCGAACAGGGCGTCGGCGCCGTGCGCGTCGTCGGCCAGCCGGATGTCCCGGACGGCCTGTTCGACACCGAGCACCTCGGCCGCGCCGACCTTGCGGGGCAGCGGGACGGGGCCGGGGCGGCCGGGCAGGACGGCACTGGCCGGGGCCGGACGGGGGGCGGCCGCGCCGTGGGGGGCGGGGGCCGCGGCGGCCGGACCGGGCAGGTCCGCGCCGATCACGGAGGCCAGCGCGGCAGAGCCGCCGGCCAGGAACGTACGGCGACGCACGTCGTCGTTCTCCTCGTCGCAGGGGTGCGGTTCGTCGGGCCCCCCGGGCGCCGTCGCGAACCTCGGCACCGGGACCCCGACCGGTGGGGGTGGTTCCGCGTACGGCGAGGCAGCGTACGGGAGTTGGGTGGAGAGCGGCGAGCGCGGGGCGGGCAGGGGCGGGAACGACGGGTGGAGAGGCGGTGGCGCCCCGGGGGCCCGGTCGGAGCCGCCCCCGCCGTCGGGCGGCCGGCGGCGCACGGCGGTGCGGGGGGCGAAGCCGAGGTCGGCGAGCGAGCGGTCCGGCCACATGTGCCGGAACACCCGCTCGTACGCGTAGTTGGGACAGCGGATCTCACCGGACTCGACCCGCCCGACGTACCGGGCGTCGCAGGAGACGTGCTCGCCGATCTCGCGGGCCGCCCGGCGCACGGCCACGGCGAACTCGCCCGGCGAGCGGTCGCCGCGCAGGGCGCGCATCGCGGTGTTGGGGGACGGGCGGTTCGGCTCGGCCGGTGGGGTGGCTGCCATGGTGCGCTCCGTGGTGGTACGGGTGGCGGTGCGAGGGTCGGGCGGCGGTGGGGCGGCGGGGCGCCCGGCCGCGGCTGGGTCCGGTGGGGCCCGGCGGACGGCCGAGCGCCACGACAGTACCGGGAGTCACCGGATGGATACAGCGGGTGGGCGGGCGATGTACTGCCAATTGCGGGCAAAACGGGCACGGTTACCGGGATCCGCCATGAAATGCCATGCCCTGCTGTAAGAAGCCCCGTGGCCTGCGGCGCGGGCCCGCCGTTGTCCTGGTACATGGAAGCCCCCGCCGCCGTCCCCGGCCGCTCCCCCCGGCGGCACCCCCACCCGGGGCGGCCCGGCTTCCGGTACCGACGAGGTGACAGGAGGGCCCATGTCGGCCACTGGAGTACCGCAGTTCCGCCGTCTGGCCGTCGGCGGGGTGCTCGACGGAGCGGCCCCCGCCCTGCTGCCCGAGTCGGCCGACGACCACGGCCCCGGCCGGTCCCCGTCCGGCGGCGGCCCCGCCCGCCGGCCGCGCGCCGACACGGACGCCGTCCTGGTCGCCGCCTTCGACACCGTGACGGTCGCCCTGCGGCACGGCCTGGAGGCGGTCGACATCCTGCGGCTGCGCCGGGCCTGCGGCGCGGTGCTGCAGAGCCGCAACGGCGCCACGGTGTCCTTCCTCGTCCCGCCCGGAACCTCGGCGACCTGGCACCTGCCCGGCAGCTCCTGTACGGCCGGCGCGCAGCTGCTGCCCGCCACCGACCCGCGCTGGGTGATGCCCCCGGCGGGAGCCGACTGCGCCGCCCGCCCCACCGACCCCTGGGTCCTCCGCTCCGCGCTCTGCGAGGCCGCCTGCACCCTCACCGCGGGCGGCCTCGGTCCGTCCTGACCCCGGCCCGCGCCCGCCGCGCGGGGTGCCCCGCCCCGTCCCGTGCCCGTGCCGTGCCCGCTTCGAGCCCGCTGAGCTGCGGGGACCGTCCGAGGGGGCCTCCGGGCGGCGGCGATAATGGCGGGTATGGGACGAAGCAACCGAGCCGGCCGCACCGCGGACCGGGCCCGCGCCACCGCGGAGAGCGGCCCGCCCGCCGCCACCGGCCCCGGCGGCCGCACCCACGCGCAGGGCCCGCTCACCCGCGCCGTCGACTCCGGCCTCGCCGAGCTCCGCCCCGACCGCGACCGCCCCGCCGCCTGGTCGCTGCTGATCGACGGCGCCCCCCAGTCCCTGGTCGACCTCGCCGACCCCACCCACCTGGGCTTCGAGTACCAGCGCCGGCTCGGCCACCTCGTCGACCTCGCCGCCCCGCCCGGCCGCCCGCTCACCGTCCTGCACCTCGGCGGCGGCGCCCTCACCCTGGCCCGCTACGTCGCCGCCACCCGCCCGCGCTCGCGCCAGCAGGTCGCCGAGATCGACACCGCGCTCACCGAACTGGTCCGCACCGAACTCCCGCTGGACCGCGGCTGGCAGGTCAAGGTGCGCGGCGCGGACGCCCGCGGCGTGCTGGAGCGCACCCCCGAGGGCAGCGTCGACCTGGTGATCGCCGACGTCTTCTCCGGCGCCCGGGTGCCCGCCCATTGCACCACCGTCGAGTTCACCGCGCTGGCCGCCCGGGCCCTCGCCCCCGGCGGCCGGTACGCCGTCAACATCGCCGACGGCTCCGCGCTGCCGTTCGCCCGCTCCCAGGTGGCCACCCTCGGCGCGGTCTTCCCCGAGCTCTGCCTGGTCGCCGACCCGGCGGTGCTGCGCGGCAAGCGCTTCGGCAACCTCGTCCTGGCCGCCGCGCACACCCCGCTCCCGCTGGCCGAACTGACCCGCCGGGTGGCCTCGGACGCCGCCCACGGCCGGGTCGAGCACGGCCGCGCCCTGGCCGACTTCGCCGCCGGCGCGGCCCCGGCCACCGACGCCACCGCCACCCCGTCCCCCGCCCCGCCGCCGGGGGTCTTCCGCTAGACCGGTTCCCGGTGCATCATGTCCGGACCCCGGACGGGGCGACCAGGAAGGGGACCCGCCATGCGGATCCGGCCGGCCCGGCCGAGCGAGGCGGCGGCGCTCAGCGCCCTCGCCCTGCGCTCCAAGGCGCACTGGGGCTACGACGCGGCGTTCATCGAGGCCTGTCGGGCCGAACTCACCCTGCCCCCGGACCGGGTCGGGCCCGACCGGGCGGCCGTGGCCGAGGAGGACGGGCGGGTGCTCGGCTTCGTCACCCTCACCGGGGCGCCCCCGGAGGGCGAACTGGGCATGATCTTCGTCGAACCGGCCGCGATCGGCCGCGGCGTCGGCCGCCGTCTGATGGACCACCTGCGCGCCGAGGCCGCGGCCCTCGGCTTCGAGCGGATCACCGTCGAGGCCGACCCGAACGCCGAGCCCTTCTACCTGGCCATGGGCGCCGTCCGCACCGGCACGGTTCCCTCCGGATCCATCCCCGGGCGCGAACTGCCGCTGCTCACCCTGCACTTGCCCACCCCCGGCGTGTGATCCCCAACGTGTGATGTCCGGCGCGTGATCGCCGGCGCGTGACCGCCGGTGTGTGATGCCCGCCCGCCCGGGGCCGCTCAGTGGCCCTTCGGCAGGCCCCGGTGCTTGTACATCGCGGCGCCGGTCAGCAGCAGCCCGGCCGTGATGGGGGCGAGGACGGCGGTCGCGGTGCCCGCGGTGTCGTGGGCGACGGTGACGGCGGCCGTCCTGGTCGCGGTCCCGGTGAGCAGCCGGGCCGACGCGCCGGCCGCCGGGACGCCGGCCGCGACGGCCGCGAGGTCCCGTCCGTCCGTCCGCCCGCTCGCGCCGCCCGCCGGGGCCGGACGCCCGGCCGCGGGAGGCGGGAGCCGGTCCGGCGGGGCGGAGGCCGGGGGAGGGGCGGCCGGGCCGTGCGGGGCGCCGCCCGGTCGGTGCGGCCGGGCGGCACCGGCGGTCCGGGCGTCGGCGCCCGACGGCCCGTCGGACACCTCGCGGCGGCTCGCCGACGCCTCGGCGGGGCGGACCTGGGCGGGCACGGTGCCCAACAGCCCGGAGGCGATCGCGAACGCGTCCGGCACGGCGGCCCGCTGTCCTGGCAGGGGGAGGCCGCCGGCCCTGATCCGCTCCTGGAGCGCCCGGCCGATCGAGCCGGTGACGGCGTCCAGCTCCGGTCCGAGGACGCCTGTCGCGACCCCCGGCACGGCACCGGCGAGCCCGTCGAGCAGCCCGTCGGAGGGAGCCGGTCCGGTCCGCTCCGCCGGATCGCCGGAGGCCGCCGCGCCGGTCAGGGCCCGGCCGACGGTCCGGCCGACCGGTTCCGGGAGGGGTTCGGCACCGGCCGCGCAGGCGACGGGGGCGCCGAAGCCCCAGAGCTGCGCGAGGAGTGCCCCGCCCGCCGCGACGGCCCGCGGCAGGGACGGCCACCGCCGGGCCGCGCGCCGACCGCCGCCGACGGTCCGTCGGACGGGTTCCGGGCCCCTGGTCGCGTGTTTGGCTCCCACGTGAATCGAGAACGAGCGGGCGGACCGGGAGGACACGGCCGCCGTCACGGACAGTCATCGCGGGGCGGGCGCGGTGCTCGGGCGGGGTGCTCCGGCGCGGCGCTCGGGCGGGGTGCTCCGGTGCGGTGGCTCCAGGTCAGGAGTTGGGGCGCAGCGTCCAGACGACCGTCATGACGCCGGTCACCGCGCCGTCGGCGCGGGTGATCTCGACGGTCACCGGGAACTCGGGCCGCTCGCCCTTGTCGAGCTCGGCGACGATGCCGGCGGCCGGCCGGCCGAGCACGGCGGTGGCCGTGACGGCGCCCATGGCGAGCTTCTTGTAGGCGATCTCGGCGCTCACCGCGAGCGGCACCGCGCGCGA
The DNA here is from genome assembly GCF_042799475.1 of Kitasatospora sp. NPDC057692. Classification (NCBI taxonomy): domain Bacteria; kingdom Bacillati; phylum Actinomycetota; class Actinomycetes; order Kitasatosporales; family Streptomycetaceae; genus Kitasatospora; species Kitasatospora sp. NPDC057692. The sequence continues at coordinate 184,331 of NZ_JBHVIV010000003.1, forward strand.
CAGCTGGTCGCCGAAGGCGCCCAGCACGATGCAGCCGCTGGCCGACTCGGCGAGGGTGAACATCGCGCCGGCGTGCGGGCCGCCCACGTGGTTGTGGTAGTCGGGCTGGTCCGGCAGCCGCAGCACGGCGCGTTCCGGGGTGGTCTCCAGGTACTCGAGCTTGAGGGTCCGGGCCATCGGGACGGTGGAGTCGAGCAGCCGGCCGATCGAAGGAGTGGTCATGGCGGCAACGTTACTAGCCAGTAGCTTCCGGCGGCAGGGTCGCGACCGGGGAAAAGGGGTGAGACGCGGACCACAGTGCGACGCGCGCCACACCACCGCCGCCCGGCCGCCGCCGATCTGAGGGAACGCGAAAAAGCCCGAGGGGCCGGTCTCTTGACGAGACCGGCCCCTCGGGGCGATGGGGTGAGTGACGGGACTCGAACCCGCGGCCACCTGGACCACAACCAGGTGCTCTACCAACTGAGCTACACCCACCATCTGTCCGGACCGTTCGCGCTCTTCGGCGTTCCCGCTCCGACAAGAAGAACTCTACAGGATCCGGAAGGGTGCTCGCGCCAGGGTTTCCGTCCCCCGCGCGCGAGCACCTCCGGGCCCCGGGCTCAGCCCGCCGGCGGCTGGTACTTCTCCGCGATCGCGCGCGCGGTGTCGGTGTCCGGGCCGGGCTGCGGGACGAACACCGCCTCGCGGTAGTAGCGCAGTTCGTCGATGCTCTCGCGGATGTCCGCGAGAGCCCGGTGGTTCCCGCCCTTCTGCGGGCTGTTGTAGTACGCCTTCGGGTACCAGCGCCGGGCCAGCTCCTTGATCGAGGAGACGTCCACGATCCGGTAGTGCAGGTGGCTCTCCAGCGCGGGCATGTCCCGGCTCAGGAACCCGCGGTCGGTGGCCACCGAGTTCCCGCACAGCGGCGTGCGCCCGGCCTCCGGCACGTGCTCGCGCACGTACGCCAGGACCAGCGCCTCCGCCTCGGCCAGCGTGACCCCGTGCTCCAGCTCCTCCAGCAGCCCGGAGGAGGTGTGCATCGCCCGCACCACCTCGGGCATGTTCGCCAGCGCCTCGGCCGGCGGGCGGATGATGACGTCCACACCCTCGCCGAGGATGTTCAGCTCCGAGTCCGTCACCAGCGCCGCGACCTCGACCAGGGCGTCCCGGTCGAGGTCGAGGCCTGTCATTTCACAGTCGATCCATACCAAACGGTCATTCACGCCACTCACCCTACGGCGCGATCACGCGCCGCGGGCACCGATGGAGCCGAGCGCGGCGCCGGGGTGCGGCCCTCGGAACCGTGCTCGTCCTGGGCGTGGCCGTCCGTCTCCCGGGCCTCCCGGCCGGGATGGCCGACGGGGTGCGCCGGGCGGACGTCCCGCCCGGACCGCGCCTCACGGGCCTCCCTGGCCTCCGCCGCGGTGCCCCGTCCGGCCTGCGGGCGGAGCTGGCCCGCCCGGGCCTGCCGGGCCCGGACCTCCGACGCCCCGTCCTGCGGCCGCTCGGCCGCGCTCCGGTGCCCCTGGCCCTGCCCGCGGGCCCCCGGCTGCGGGATCCCGTCCTCGGCGGCCGCGTGCTCCGCCGTCCTGGGCGGACGGCCCGCGCCCGGCCCGGCCTGCGCCGGGACCATCGGCGGACGCGCCGGACCGCGGCCGGCGCCCGGCTGGCCGGGGTGCGCCTGGTGCCCGGCCGCCTGGTGCGGGTACGGCTGCCCGGCGCGCGCGAGGACGCCCGGTCCGGACGGCTGCCCGTGCTGGCCCGGGTGCGCGGCACCCGGCCCGCCCGGGAACCCCGCGGCGGCGGCCGACCCGTGCCCGACCGGCACGCCGTGCCCGCCGTGCTGGCCCGGGAGCGACCCGCCCGGCGCGCCGGCCGCGGCCGACGCCGCGACCGCCCCGGCCGTCCGCAGGTCGCCGCCCGCCGGCGAGGCCTGCGCCGGAGCGGCCGACCCGGGCCGCCGGGCCCGGTAGCTCGTCCGGTACGCGGCCGGCGAGACCCCCAGCTGGCGCCGGAAGTGCCCGCGCAGCGCCACCGGCGACCGGAAGCCGCAGCGGCGCGCGACGTCGTCCACCGACAGCTCCGAGGTCTCCAGCAGCCGCTGGGCCTGCAGCACCCGCTGGGTGATCAGCCACTGCAGCGGCGCGCTGCCGGTGAGCGTGCGGAACCGCCGGTCGAAGGTCCGCCGGCTCATGTAGGCGCGGGCCGCCAGAACCTCGACGTCGAACTGCTGGTTGAGGTTCTCCAGCGCCCAGGTGACCACCTCGGCGAGCGGGTCGTTGCCGATCTCTTCAGGTAAAGACTGATCGATGTACTGGGCCTGTCCTCCGCCGCCGCGCCGGCTCGGCACCACCAGCCGGCGGGCGAGGGCGTTGGCCGCCTCGGCGCCGTGGTCGCTGCGGACCACGTGCAGGCAGAGGTCGATGCCGGCGGCGGTACCGGCCGAGGTGAGCACGTCGCCGTCGTCGACGAACAGCTCGCGCGGGTCGACGTGCACCCGCGGGTAGCGCTTGGCCAGGGTCGGCGCGTACATCCAGTGCGTGGTCGCCGGGCGGCCGTCCAGCAGGCCGGCGGCGGCGAGGACGAACGCGCCGGTGCACAGGCCGATGATCCGCGCGCCCTCGTGGTGCGCCTTGCGCAGTGCGGTGATCGCCTCGACCGGCGGCGGCTGCGAGATCGAGCGCCAGGCCGGGACGACGATGGTGCCGGCCCGGGCGAGCGCCTCCAGCCCGTACGGGGCGGAGAGGGTGAGGCCGCCGGTGGTGGCGAGCGGGCCCTCCTCGCCGGCGCAGACCAGCAGGCGGTAGCGCGGCACCCCGGCGTCCTGGCGGTCGACGCCGAAGACCGAGAGCGGGATCGAGCTCTCGAAGATCGGTCCGCCGCCGAAGATCAGGACGGCGACGGTCTCGCGGCGGCGGCGGCCGGAGAGCTTGCGCGGCGCGGCGGCCAGGACGGGCGCCGAGGTGCCGTTGAGGCCGGCGGAGCCGCCGTGGCCGCCGGGTCCGTGGCCGGCCGCTCCGTGGCCGCCTATGCCGTGTCCGACGGTGCCGAGGCCGAGCGGTCCGGCGGGGAGCCCGCCGGCGGCCGCGGGGCCCGGCAGGCCGGGGACGGCCGGTCCGAGGCCGGTGCCGGGAGCCCCCGGTGCGAAGGCGGCGCCGGCCGGGGCGGCGGCGAAGGCCGCGTAGCCGTTGTCGGGGCCGGGATGGCCGCCGGGGTGCCCGCCGGAATGGCCGGTAACCGACGCCCCGACCCGCCCGTCCGAGCCGTTTCCGTACCCGCCGCCGTGGCTGACGGACGATCGGCTGACGTGGCGTCCGCCGTGCTCGGGGGCGGCCGGGAAGGACGGGGAACCCGTGCTCTGCGGGGTGCCCGGGACGCCTGCGACACCCGATGCGGAAGGGGCGCCGGGGGCGGACGGGGCCGCGGGGGAATAGGAGGGGTACGAGGCGGTGCCGGAGTGACGGGTGTTGGCGCTGGAGGCCTGGGAGCCGGCGCTTCTCGCGGAACGACCCGCGATACCGGCCACGGCCTGGCCGCTGTCAGGACCCGCGTCGCTCCTGCTCACCCTGCTCAAGGCGCTCAAGCCCCCTCGGTGGTGTGGTGTGGTGGTGCGGCACTGCTGGCCAAGATCGAATCTATCGGGTGGACCGTTGCCGTTGTGACAAGTTCACCATCCGACGCTATGTCGACATGGCAATTTGGCGTGATGCATTCGATCACGAAGCGTGGCACCCGTCGACCCTTCTGGGAAGAGGGTCGGTGCAACGGTGGCTGGTTGTCGCGGGACGGGTCCTGGGGCGTCCGGCTCCGAGGCGCCCGGCCGGTGCGCCTGGGCTGCGGATTTGCCCAAGGTCGGGGGAGCCGCGCGAGATTGACCGAAAATAGGCGGTGCACGGGAGGGCGCACGGCCGCTCGGCGTGCGCCTCCCAGGCTTCATCCGGCCAGCGCCGGAGCCGGGGACCGGCGGCCGGAACTCCGGTGCCGCGGCTTCCCGGGGTGGATCCCGGCCGGCTCTTACAGGCCACGGTCGAGGCCGGGGCCGACGCCGCGGGCGGCCGGCGCGCAGGTCCGGGCGGCGGGGTGCCACGCCTCCGTGCTCGCGCGGTGTGCGAACTGGGCGCGGGAGTGGCGGAACTGACGACGCCGATCGCGGCGAAAGGGTTGCACGACGAACGGTTCGGATCCTGGCCGTCCGGCCCTGGCGCGCTCCGACAGTCCTTGCCTGGTCGACGCGCTGACGGAAGGTGAGTCGCACGGGGCGGGGCCGGACCACCGCGACTGCGGGTGACTCTGTTGCTGCTGTGATCTGTGGGGCGCCTGGGGCTGCCAGGGCTGTCGGGGTGTTCGACGAACGAGGGGAGGGGCGCGTGCGCCGGGCTCGGATCCGCGCGGCCTCGGCGCCCCCCGGTCCCGGTGGCCGCCGTCCGGCCGGGGCGGGCGGTGCGGGGGCGGTGCGCCTGCCCGCCGTGCCGGGAGCGCCATCGCGGACGCCACCGGGAGCGCCACCGGGGCGGTGCGGACGGCGGCATCTGCGGCAAACCCGCCGGACCGGTTTCGGACAGCCGGTCCGGCCCCGGAGGCGGCTGAAGCACTGCCCGTGGGGTGCGCTGCTGAAGGCGTGCTCCCACCGGAAGGGGCGGACGCTCGGAACAGCGCGCCGTCGTGCGCGCCGCTCTGCGCCGTTCCTCTCCGTTCCGCCCCGCGCCCCGCTCGCGGCCGGCCCGCCGGTCACCCCGGGGCGGCCGCCGTCCGCACCGCGGCGAGCCCGCGCTCACGGGGGCGCGGAACACCCGCCCCACCCGCCGTCCCCGTCATGCGCGCAACGGCGACGCCGCCGCAGGTGGCGCGGCGCGGGGCGTCCGCGCCACCCGAGAGGGCCTCCCGGCGGGCCACCGGGACGCCGCGGGCGGCCAGCACCTGGCCGACGGCCTCCGGCAGGCCGGCCGCCTTGAACGTCGGCCGGTAGGCCGGCTCGGCCCACGGGCGGCCGTGGTGCAGCCAGACGCTCCGCAGACCGGCCAGCGCGGCGCCGGCGATGTCCGCGGGGGCGTGGTCGCCGATCATCCAGGTCTGCGCGGCCCAGTCCCCGGTCGGCGCGAAGCCGCACCGCTGCGCCGCGATCTCGAAGATCAGCGGGTCCGGCTTGAGGCAGTCGGCCTCCTCGGAGATCACCCAGCCGTCGACCATCGGGCCGAGGCCGGTCCGCCGGATCTTTTCGAGCTGGGGCCCGGTGCTGCCGTTGCTGACGATGCCGAGCGTCCACCCGGCGGCGCGCGCCGCCCGCAGCGCGTCGATGTTGCGGGCCGGGCAGTGGATGTAGGTGTTGATGCCGTGCCGGTAGTGGGCGAACAGCCGGTCGAGCGACTCGTCGAGGCCGTAGCGGCGCCGGGCGGCGGACAGTACGGTGCTGCGCGGTACGTAGCCGCCGCCGTCGATGGTGACGAGCCAGTCGACGTCTCCGGGCGGCAGCGCCCGTTCGGTCAGAAAATCGTGAGCCCAGGCCCGGAAAGCGGCGTCCCTGGGGAGCAGCGTGTTGTCGAGGTCGAGCAGGAGCAGGGGCATGTCGAGCATGGTGCCAGCGGCCACGCCTATGCACCTGGCAAATGCCAGACGGCGTCCCGAACCCGCGCCCCTTGGCTGAAACGGGTGCCGCGGCGACGGCGCCCCCCGCGTTCGCCGTCCGCCCGGCCGTCCGCCCCTCGCCCGCCCCCACCAGCCGCTTCACTGCCCGGTGACGGTCGGCAACGGATCGTCATCGATCCATGACAGTCCGGTCACGGTGTCCCGGGATCCTGTTGCGTCGCCCGGTCCGCTCAGTCAAGCTCCAGGGAACCTCCTTCGGCGGAGGGGCGCCTTCGCACCCGTCGAGGGGCGCGCCGCCGTCGGCGCGCGCATCCCTCGTTCGTGGGAAGAGCGCGGCCCCGAGGCCGCGCGGCTGGGCTGCGTGTCCGGCCCGTCGTACTCTGAAAGGAACAGGTCACAAACGGTGGTGTTCGGCGCAGCCCGACGACTTCCCGTGGGCGGGCCTGCCGCCCGGGCAGCGTTGTCCTCTCCTGTCGGCCCATCTCCCTCGAAGAGCCTTGTGCCATGGCTGGTTCTGAGCCCTCCCGACCGGTGGAACCGGGCGAGGACGCCCGGGGCGGTGGCTTCACCCGCCCTCTCCGCCACCTTGCGCGCCGGGGTCGCCCCGGCTCAGGCTCCCGCCACCGGCGGGACGACCGGCGGTCCGACGCCCCGGAGCCCCCGGTGACAGGCCGGCCGGGACCGGGCGCCGAGCGCCCGAGCGCCTCCGGCCTGCCCGGCGCGAGCGGGGCGGCCGGCGAACCGGCCCTCCGGGAGGCGCCCGCCAAGGCCTGCGACCCGGCCTTCCAGCACGGTGTGGTGGTGGGCTTCGACGGCTCGCTGTCCAGCGAGCGCGCCCTCGCCTACGCGGTGGGCATGGCCCGTCGCTCCCAGTGCGGCCTGGTGATCGTGCACGTGGCCAACCGCCTGCCCGCCACCGTCTGGGCAGGTTGCGAACCCCCGGTCTTCGTCGACCTTCCCGACCACCGGACGGAGGTGCTCGGCCTGGAGCTCGCCTGCGCGGACTTCCTCGCCGGGGTGCCCTGGATCCTGGTCGAGCGCGGCGGCGACATCTGCCACGAGATCGAGGAGGTCGGCCGCGAGTTCGCCGCCGACGCGATCGTGGTCGGCACGACGCACGGCCTGCTCGGCAAGATCTTCGGCTCCGTCTCCGGCCGCCTCGCCCGCCGGGCCAACCGCCCGGTGATCGTGATCCCCTGACGATCGCTCCGGGGCGATCGCTCCGGTCCGCCGACCCGGGTGGGTGGGTCGGCGGACCGGAGCGGGTGCGGGCTGAGGCCGCCTCAGGAAACGCCGAGCTCTCGCGCGATGAGCATCCGCTGGACCTCCGAGGTGCCTTCGCCGATCTCCAGGATCTTGCAGTCCCGCCAGAAGCGGGCGACGGGGAATTCGTTCATGAAGCCGTACCCGCCGTGGATCTGGGTCGCCTCGCGGGCGTTGTCGACGGCGGCCTCCGACGAGTACAGCTTGGCGATCGCTGCCTCCTTCTTGAACGGTTCCGAGTGCAGCAGCCGGGACGCGGCGTCCCGCCAGGCGAGGCGGGAGGTGTGGGCGCGCATCTCCATGTCGGCGAGCTTGAACTGGATGGCCTGGTTGGCGCCGATCGGTCGGCCGAAGGCGCGGCGCGTACCGGCGTACGAGACGGACTGGTCGACGCAGCCCTGGGCCAGGCCGGTGGCCAGGGCGGCGATCGCGATGCGGCCCTCGTCGAGGATCCGCAGGAACTGGGCGTAGCCGCGGCCTCGCTCGCCCAGCAGGTTGGCCGCGGGGACACGGCAGTCGGTGAAGGACAGTTCGCGGGTGTCGGATGCGTTCCACCCGACCTTCGAGTACTTCTTCGAGACCTGGAATCCGGGGGTCCCGGTGGGCACGATGATGGAGGAGATTTCCCGCCGTGGCGAGGAGAATTCGCCCTCTTCACTCGAACGAGCGATCGGTTCGGTGAGCGCGGTGACGGTGACCAGACCGGTGATGTCGGTGCCGGAGTTGGTGATGAAGCACTTGGTGCCGTTGATCACCCACTCGTCGGTGGCCTCGTCGTACCGCGCGGTGGTCCGGGTCGCCCCGGCGTCCGAGCCGCCCTCGGGCTCGGTCAGGCCGAACGCGCCGAGCAGCTCGCCCGAGGTCAGCCGGGGCAGCCACTCGCGCTTCTGCTCCTCCGTGCCGAAGCGGTAGATCGGCATCGCGCCGAGCGAGACCGCCGCCTCCAGGGTGATCGCGACCGAGGAGTCGACCCGGGCGAGCTCCTCCAGCGCCAGGCAGAGCGCGAAGTAGTCGCCGCCCATGCCGCCGTACTCCTCCGGGAACGGCAGGCCGAACAGACCCATCCGCCCCATCTCCTGCACGATCTCGTAGGGGAACTCGCCCTGCTCGTAGTACTCGCCGATCTTCGGCGCCACCACGTCCTGGGCGAATTCGGCCACGGTGCGCCGCAGTTCCTCGTGCTCGGTGTTCAACCGGTGGTCGAGCATGGTGATCCTCCTGGGGCCCCGCCGGGTGGGCGCGGGCGTGGTCGGGACGACCGCCGCCGGTGCTGGTGTGACGGGCGGGCGGTGTGGTGGGCGGACGGCCGCGCGGTGCGGGCCGTCACGCGGGACGGTCGGTGCGGGTCAGTCCGGTGATCCGGCGGAGGTGCTGCCGAGCAGGGCCTGGACCGTGCGGGAGGGGCTGGGGCGGCCGAGCCGGCGCGCCATCCAGCCGCTGGTGGCGACCAGGGCGCGCAGGTCGACGCCGGTCCGGACGCCGAGTCCGTGCAGCATCCACACCAGGTCCTCGGTGGCGAGGTTGCCGGTGGCGCTCTTGGCGTAGGGGCAGCCGCCCAGCCCGCCGGCCGAGGCGTCCACCGTGGCGACCCCGGAGCGCAGCGCCGCCAGCGTGTTGCTGAGGGCCTGGCCGTAGGTGTCGTGGAAGTGCACGGCGAGCCGGCCGGTCGGCACCCCCGCCGCGGCGAACCCGTCGAGCAGGGCGGTGACCTGGCCGGGGGTGGCCACGCCGATGGTGTCGCCGAGGCTCAGCTCGGCGCAGCCCATCTCCAGCAGCCGCACCCCGAAGCGGACCACCTGGGCGACCGGGACCGGTCCCTCCCAGGGGTCGCCGAAGCACATCGACAGGTAGCCCCGGGCCGGGATCCCGGCCGCCGCGGCCCGCTCCACCACGGGGCGGAACATCGCCATCGCCTCGTCCGCCGAGCGGTTGAGGTTGCGGCGGGCGAAGGTCTCGGTGGCGCTGGCGAACACCGCGACGTCGGTGGCGTGGTGGGCCAGCGCGCGGTCCAGGCCGCGTTCGTTGGGCACCAGCACCGGCAGGCGCAGGCCCGGGTGACGGTCCGGCAGGCCGGCGAGCCGGGGCATCAGGTCCTCGGCGTCGGCGAGCTGGGGTACCCATTTCGGGTGAACGAAGCTGGTGGCCTCGACGGTGCGCAGGCCCGCGGCCGCGAGCCGGCCGATGAACTCGGCCTTGACCTCGACGGGGACGAGCGTGCCCTCGTTCTGCAGTCCGTCGCGCGGGCCGACCTCGTGGATCCGCACCTCCTCGGGCAGGCCGGGGGCGCGGACCGGGTCCGGCAGGCCCAGGTCGAGGGCGTCCGGCTCGCGGGCGGCGGCGCCTCTCGGCGCGGGGGCGGTCACGACCGCACCGCCGCGGTGGTTTCGGCGGGGCCGTCCGCGGCGGCCTCGGCGGGGGTCACCACGACCAGCAGTTCCTCCATCGCCACGGTGGCGCCGGCGGTGGCCCGCAGCTCGCTCACCGTGCCGTCGTGCGGGGCGGCGATGACGTGTTCCATCTTCATGGCCTCCAGGACGAGCAGCGGCTGGCCCTTCCGGACCGCCTCGCCGGCCGTGGTCTTCACGACCGTGACGGTGCCCGGCATCGGCGCGGTCAGGCCGCCGTGGTGGGCGCCCCCGGCGGAGGCGCCCTCGCCGACCGCGTCGTGGGTGTGCACCGGCCAGGCGTCGCCGTCGACCCCGAGCCAGGTCACCGGGCCGGCGGCGGGTGCGGCGGGGTCGTCGGCGGCGAGGGCGAAGCCGGTCCGCAGGCCGTCGACGGTCAGGTGGAGGCGGTCCCCGGTGCGGCCGGCCCGGGCCCGGTGGACCGGTCCGGCGCCGAGCCGGACCTCGGCCTCCAGGGTGCGCTCGGCCGGATTGTCAGTGGCGTCCGTTACGTTGCCCGCAGTGATCGATCGGACGCGCACCGCCACCGGGTCCTGGCCGGGGGTACGGAGTCGGTGGGTGGTCCAGGCGGGGTCGCCGCCCAGGCGCCAGCCGGAGGGAAGGGAGAACGGGTCGGTCCAGCCGTCCGGGTCGGCGGCCGGGGCGAGGTCCAGGTGCCGCGCCAGCGCGGCAGCGTAGTAGAGGAGGTGGGCGGGCGTCGGAGGCTCCGGTGGCAGGGCGTCGGAGGGTTCGGCGGGCGGCGTGGAGCCGGCGGCCGGGGAGTACGGCGAGGCGAGCAGCCCGGGCTGCTGCTGCGCCGTCTGCTCGACCAGGCCGGTGTCGAGCTGGCCGGCGGCGACCTCCGGGTGGGCGAGCAGCCGGCGCAGGAAGCCGGTGTTGGTGGTGACGCCGAGGATGCGGGTGTCGGCCAGCGCGGCGCGCAGGCGCCGCAGCGCGGTCGGACGGTCGGGTCCGTAGGCGATGACCTTGGCGAGCATGGGGTCGTAGGAGCTGGTGATCACGGTCCCGGGGGTGACCCCGGAGTCCACCCGGATGCCTTCGCCCCGGGGCTCGTCGAGGAGCAGGATGCGTCCGCCGGTGGGCAGGAAGTCCCGTTCCGGGTCCTCGGCGCAGATCCGGGCCTCGATGGCGTGGCCCTGGAAGGAGATGTCCGGCTGGGTGAAGGAGAGGGGCTCGTCGGCGGCGATCCGCAGCTGCCACTCGACCAGGTCCAGCCGCCGGGGCCGGCCGGCGGCGGGGCCGGTGGTGTCGGTCACGGCGACGGCGAGCTCGGTGACGGGGTGTTCCACCTGGAGACGGGTGTTCATCTCCATGAAGAAGAAGTCCCGTACGCCCTCGTCGGCGGCGGGGGAGTCCGGGTCGACGCCGGGGACGATGAACTCCACGGTGCCGGCGCCGGTGTAGCCGCAGGACTCGGCGGCGCGGACGGCCGCGGCGCCCATCGCCGCCCGGGTCTCGGCGTTGAGCAGAACGGAGGGAGCCTCTTCGATCAGCTTCTGGTGGCGGCGCTGCAGGCTGCACTCGCGCTCGCCGAGGTGGACGGTGGTGCCGTGGGCGTCGGCCAGCACCTGGACCTCGATGTGGCGCGGCCGGTCGATCCAGCGCTCCAGCAGCAGGGTGTCGTCGCCGAAGGCGGTGCGGGCGACGCGCCGGGCCGCGGCGATCTCGGTCGGCAGGTCGGCCGGGTCGCGGACCAGGCGCATGCCCTTTCCGCCGCCGCCGGCGGACGGCTTGAGCAGCACGGGGTAGCCGATCTCCCCTGCGGCCGTGACGAGTTCCTCGTCGCTGGGCGCGGTGGCCCGGCTGCCCGGAACCACCGGCACGCCGGCGGCCCGTACGGCCTCCTTGGCGTTGATCTTGTCACCCATCAGCTCGACCGCGGCGGGAGGAGGTCCGATGAAGACGAGGCCGGCGTCGGCGCAGGCGCGGGCGAAGGAGGCGTTCTCGGCGAGGAAGCCGTAGCCGGGGTGGACGGCCTGGGCGCCGGTCCGGCGGGCGGCGGCGAGGATCTGGTCGGTCCGCAGGTAGGTCTCGGCGGCCGAGCTGTCGCTGCGGTCGGCCGGGCCGAGCCGGACCGCGGCGTCGGCCTCGCGGACGTGCGGGGCGTCGGCGTCGGCGTCGCTGAACACGGCGACCGAGCGCACGCCGAGCCGCCGCAGGGTGCGGATCACCCGGACGGCGATCTCGCCGCGGTTGGCGACCAGAACTGTGTCGAACATGGGAGGCGTTCCTCCGGGTCGAGGGGAGCCGTACGAAGGAGGTGGTGGCACCGGGTGGGCGCCGGGCACCGGGGAGGCGGCGGTGCGGGTGGGCCGCCGCCCGGGGAGGAGCGCTACATGCGGAAGACGCCGAACGGGCCGGGTGTCGGGAGCGGGGCGTTGGCGCAGGCGGTGAGCGCCAGACCGAGCGCGGTCCGGGTGTCCATCGGGTCGATCACCCCGTCGTCCCAGAGCCGGGCGGTGGCGTAGTAGGCGTTGCCCTGGCGCTCGTACTGCTCGCGCACGGGGCGCTTGAACTCCTCCTCCGCCTCGGCGGGCCACTGCTCGCCGTGCGCCTCCAGCTGGTCGCGGCGGACGGTGGCCAGCACCGACGCGGCCTGCTCGCCGCCCATCACGGAGATCTTGGCGTTCGGCCACATCCACAGGAAGCGGGGTGAGTAGGCCCGGCCGCACATCGAGTAGTTGCCGGCTCCGTACGAGCCGCCGATCACCACCGTCAGCTTCGGGACGCGGGTGCAGGCGACGGCGTTGACCATCTTGGCGCCGTGCTTGGCGATGCCGCCCGCCTCGTACTGCCGGCCGACCATGAACCCGGTGATGTTCTGCAGGAAGAGGAGGGGGATGCCGCGCTGGTCGCACAACTCGATGAAGTGGGCGCCCTTGAGGGCGGACTCGGCGAACAGCACGCCGTTGTTGGCGACGATGCCGACGGGGTGGCCGTGGATCCGGGCGAACCCGGTCACCAGGGTCGCGCCGTACTCGGCCTTGAACTCGGCGAACCGGCTGCCGTCGACGAGCCGGGCGATCACCTCGCGCACGTCGTAGGGCGTGCGCGGGTCGACCGGGACGGCCCCGTACAGGTCGGCCGGGTCGACGGCCGGCGGCTCGGCCGGGGTGAGCGGCCACGGGCGGGCCGCTCGCGGGCCGAGTCCGGCGACGATGGTGCGGACGATCGACAGGGCGTGGGCGTCGTCCTCGGCCAGGTGGTCCGTGACGCCGGAGGTCCGCGCGTGCAGGTCGCCGCCGCCGAGTTCCTCGGCCGTGACCACCTCGCCGGTCGCCGCCTTCACCAGCGGCGGTCCGCCGAGGAAGATGGTGCCCTGGTCGCGGACGATGACGGCCTGGTCGCTCATCGCCGGGACGTACGCGCCGCCGGCCGTGCAGGAGCCGAGCACGGCGGCGATCTGCGGGATGCCCGCGGCCGAGAGGCGCGCCTGGTTGTAGAAGATCCGACCGAAGTGGTCGCGGTCCGGGAAGACCTCGTCCTGCATCGGGAGGAAGGCGCCGCCGGAGTCGACCAGGTAGACGCAGGGGAGCCGGTTCTCCAGCGCGACCTCCTGGGCGCGCAGGTGCTTCTTGACCGTCATCGGGTAGTAGGTGCCGCCCTTGACGGTGGCGTCGTTGGCGACCACGACCACCTCGCGCCCGGCGACCCGGCCGATGCCGGCGATCACCCCGGCGGCCGGGGCGGCGCCCTCGTACATCCCGTCGGCCGCCAGCGGGGCCAGTTCGAGGAAGGGCGAGCCCGGGTCGAGCAGGGTGTCCACCCGGTCGCGGGGGAGCAGCTTGCCGCGCGCGGTGTGGCGGGCGCGAGCCTTGGCACCGCCGCCGAGCGCGGCCGCGCCGAGCTTCTCGCGCAGTTCGGCGACCAGGGCCCGGTGGGCGGCGGTGTTCGTCCGGTACGCCTCGGAACCGGGGTCGACGGCCGTGCCGAGCCGGGGTGCCGGTGCGGCGGCGCCCGGGGCGCCGGCCGCCGCGCTGCCGTTGATGCCGGTGGGTGCGCCGGCGGTGGAGATGACCATCCCAAGAGCTCCCTTGCCCTCGGCGGCAGGTGGGCCGACGGGGCTGGTGAGCCCGCGACCCCCACACGTTAATGAACGTTAACTTCCGTCGCCCAGGTTAACGACCGATAACCCCACTGTCTACGATGGGCTCCATGCCGAACGTCCCGCCCGCCTCCGGGCTCCCGCGCCGTGACCAGATCCGCAAGGAGGCCGCCCGGCTGTTCGCGGCCCGGGGGTTCCTGGGCGTCGGCGTGGACGAGATCGGCAAGGCCGTCGGGATCAGCGGCCCCGGCCTCTACCGGCACTTCGCCGGCAAGGACGCGATGCTCGCCGACCTGCTCGTCGGCATCAGCGAGCGGCTGCTGGAGGAGGGGCGCCGCCGGGCGGGCGGCAACGACGGACCGGCCGCCGCGCTGGACGCGCTGATCGGCGGCCACGTCGACTTCGCACTCGACGACCGCGACCTGATCACCCTGCACGACCGCGAGCTGCTCAACCTCCGCGAGGAGGACCGCCGGGCCGTCCGCCGCCTCCAGCGCGCCTACGTGGAACTCTGGGTCGACGTGGTCCGGCAGGCCTACCCGCCGCTCGCGGCCCCCTCCGCCGAGCCGGTCGCCCGGGCGTCCGTGCACGCCGTCTTCGGGCTGATCAACTCCACCCCGCACAGCCACGGCCCCAATCCCGCCCAGGGCGACGAGCGGGCCGGACTGCCGCGCGACGCGATGGCCGCACTGCTGCACGACCTGGCGCACGGGGCCTTCTCGGCGGCCGCCGACGCCGTCGCCGCCGACGGCGCCCGCACCGTCGACGCGGCCCCCGTCGCCGCCGAGGCCGCCAGGGCGGAGACCGGCACCGGCGCGCGGGCCTGAGTCCGCACCCCGCCGGGGCCGGTTGCGCCGTCCGGGGGACGCCGTCCGGGGGACGGCGGCCGGGGGAGGGCGAGGGGCTGACGCCGGGCCGCGCCGGGTCGGTGTGCGCTCGGCCCGGCGGCCTAGGACCAAGGAAGGTCGGCGCCCTGCACCGGTTGGCGGTGGGCGGGCCCGGGCCCGTCGGCGACCCTGGTAGCGGGCGCGCCGGTCCGGCCCGTCGGGAATCACCGCAGGTTGCGGGCTGTTGCCCCCTCCGTCGGGCCGGGACCACCGGCTCGCCCTGGCCTGAAACTCCATGGCGGCCACCCGACGGAATGGTTAGCATCCCTAAATATGCCTGAGACTCACGGATCTACGGTGGAGCTTTCCCCGAGCGGCACCCGAACCGGCACCCCGGGCGGGTCCGGGAACGGGCGCGTCCGACCGGGCACGGCCCCGGACCCCACGACCACCGCCGACACCGGCACCGGCCCCGGCGCCGAGGACCACGGCGGTGAAGGCGGCGACACCGACGGCCGGGGCTGGCTCCGGCGGCTGCTCGGCTACTGCTGGCGCTCCCGCCGCAGCGTGCTGCTCGCCTTCGGCGCCTCGCTCCTCGGCATGGCCGTCACCGCCCTGGTGCCCCTGGTCACCAAGGTGATCATCGACGACGTCATCACCGCGCACACCCGCCCGCTCGCCCCGTGGGCCGTGGTCCTGCTGCTGGCCGCCGTCGTGGTCTTCGGCTGCACCCAGGTCCGCCGCTACTACGGCGGGCAGCTCGCCGTCGACGTCCAGCACGACCTGCGCGCCGACCTCTTCCGCTCGCTCGGCAGGCTCGACGGCCACCGCCAGGACCGCCTGGACACCGGCCAGGTGGTCGGCCGCGCGACCTCCGACCTCCAGCTGGTCAACGGGCTGCTCTCGATGCTGCCCATGATGACCGGCTTCCTGATCATGTTCGCCATGTCGCTGGGCGTCATGATCTGGCTCTCGCCGCCGCTCACCCTGGTCGCCCTGGTCATGGCCCCGGCGCTCTGGTGGGTCTCGACGCTCAGCCGCAAGCGGCTCTTCCCCGCCACCTGGGCGGCCCAGCAGGAGGCCGCGGCCGTCGCCGGCGTGGTCGACGGGGCGGTCGGCGGCGTCCGGGTGGTCAAGGGCTTCGGCCAGGAGGCCCAGGAGCTGGACAAGCTGGAGGCGGCCTCGCGCAGCCTCTTCGCGGCCCGGCTCCGCTCGATCCGGCTCAACAGCCGCTACAACCCCGCCATGCAGGCCATCCCCGCACTCGCCCAGGTGGCGGTGCTCGCCTTCGGCGGCTGGCTGGCGGTCGACGGCCGGGTCTCGCTCGGCACCTTCGTCGCCTTCTCCACCTACGTGGCGCAGATGACCGGTCCGGTCCGGATGCTGGCCATGGTCATCACGGTCGGCCAGCAGGCCCGGGCCGGTGTCGAGCGGGTGCTCCAGCTGATCGACGAGCGCCCGCTGGTCCAGGAGCGCCCGGACGCCGTCTCGCTCGACCTCGCACTCGACCTCGCACTCGACCCCGCCCTCGACCCCGCCCGGGCCGCCGCTCCGGAGCCGGCCACCGCTCCCGGCACCGGGGCCACCGCGGAGAACAGGGCCGCGGAGAACAGGGCCGCGCCGAGCGAGGCCGCGCCGGCCGCGGGCCCCCGCGTGGTCGGCCCGCTCACCACCGAGGTGGCGCTGGAGTTCGACCGGGTCGGCTTCCGCTACGACCCGGAGCACCCCTCACCCGTCCTGCACGACCTCAGCCTCCGCCTCGCCCCCGGCGAGACCCTGGCCCTGGTCGGCGCCTCCGGCTCCGGCAAGTCCACCGTCGCGCAACTGGTGCCGCGGTTCTACGACCCGGCGGCCGGTGCCGTCCGCCTCTACGGCCACGACCTGCGCGACCTGACCCTCGACTCGGTCCGGGCGGCCGTCGGCACCGTGCCCGAGGAGAGCTTCCTCTTCTCCGAGACGGTCCGCACCAACATCGCCTACGGCCGCCCGGACGCCACCGACGAGCAGATCGTCGCCGCCGCCCGCGCCGCCCAGGCCGACGAGTTCGTCCGGGCCCTGCCGGACGGCTACGAGACCAAGGTCGGCGAGCAGGGCCTCACCCTCTCCGGCGGCCAGCGCCAGCGCATCGCCCTGGCCCGGGCGATCCTCACCGACCCCCGCATCCTGCTCCTGGACGACGCCACCTCGGCGGTCGACCCGCAGATCGAGGCGGAGATCCACGACGCGCTGCGCTCGGTCATGGCCGGCCGCACGACACTGCTGATCGCCCACCGCCGCTCCACCCTCCAGCTGGCCGACCGGATCGCCGTCCTCGACCACGGCCGCCTGCTGGACCTCGGCACGCACGAGGAACTCCAGGCCCGATGTCCCCGCTACCGGGCCCTGATCACCGACCCCGAGGCCGGCCGCGCCCCCGCCGCCGGCACCGCGGCGGACCCGGCGGACCCCTCGCACCCGGCCGCCCCGACGGACCCGGCCGATCGGGCCGACGAGGCCGACCAGGCCGACCGGGCCGAAACCAAGACCCCCGCCGCACCGCCCGCCCGCCCCGAGATGCCCACCCCGGCCCTGGCCAAGGCGGCCCGCACCGCCGCACCCGACCTGCTCGCCAAGGTCGCCGCCCTCCCGCCGGCCACCGACACCCCGGCGATCCCCCGCGCCGAGGCCGAACGGGGCGACCCCGACTTCAGCCTCCGCCGCCTGCTGCGCCCCTTCCGCGCACCGCTCGCCCTCGCCCTGGTGCTGGTCGCCCTGGACGCGGGCGCCGGCCTGGTCCTGCCGATCCTGATCCGGCACGGCATCGACGACGGCGTCAGCAAGGGCGTCATGACCGGCGTCGCCGTCGCCTCCCTCGCCGCCCTGGTGGTCGTGCTGCTCGACTGGCTGGTGCAGAGCGCCGAGAACCGGGTCAGCGGCCGTACCGGCGAACGGGTGCTCTACTCGCTCCGGCTCAAGATCTTCGCCCACCTCAACCGGCTCGGCCTCGACTACTACGAGCGCGAGCTGTCCGGCCGGATCATGACCCGGATGACCACCGACCTGGACTCGCTCACCTCGTTCCTCCAGACCGGCGTGGTCACGGCCGTCGTCAGCCTGCTGACCTTCCTCGGCATCCTCGCCGCCCTGCTGGTGATCGACGCCGGGCTCGCCCTCGCGGTCTTCGCGGTCCTGCCGCTGCTGGTGGTGGCCACCCTGGTGTTCCGTCGGAAGTCCAAGGCCCAGTACGAGATCTCCCGGGACCTCATCAGCACGGTCAACGCCGACCTCCAGGAGAACGTGGCCGGGATGCGGATCGTCCAGGCGTTCCGCCGGCTGGACACCAACACGGACCGCTTCGTCGCCCGGGGCATCGCCTACCGGGACGCCCGCGTCCGGGCCCAGCTCTACATCTCGCTGTACTTCCCGTTCGTGCAGTTCCTCTCCAGCGTGGCCGCCGCGCTGGTGCTGATCGTCGGCGCGTCGCGGGTGGACGCCGGAACGCTCACGGTCGGCGCGCTGGTCGCGTACCTGCTCTACATCGACCTGTTCTTCGCCCCCGTCAACCAGCTCTCCCAGGTGTTCGACGGCTACCAGCAGGCGGCGGTCGGCCTCGGTCGGACCCGCGACCTGCTGCGC
Organism: Kitasatospora sp. NPDC057692; assembly: GCF_042799475.1. Lineage (NCBI taxonomy): Bacteria > Bacillati > Actinomycetota > Actinomycetes > Kitasatosporales > Streptomycetaceae > Kitasatospora > Kitasatospora sp. NPDC057692. The sequence continues at coordinate 202,051 of NZ_JBHVIV010000003.1, forward strand.
ACCCCGACCAGCACCGCGCAGGCCGCCGACCCGGTGCCGGTCCCGGCCGGACTGCGCGGTGAGATCGAGTTCGACCGCGTCGGCTTCGCCTACAACGGCGGCGCGGACGGCGCCCCGGACGTCCTCACCGGCATCAGCCTGCGGATCCCCGCCGGCCAGACGGTGGCGCTGGTCGGCGAGACGGGGGCCGGCAAGTCGACCCTGGTCAAGCTGGTGGCCCGGTTCTACGACGCGACCGCCGGCACCGTGCGGGTCGACGGCGTGGACCTGACCCGCTACGACCTCGCGCAGTACCGGCACCGGCTCGGCGTGGTGCCGCAGGAGGCCTACCTGTTCGCCGGGACGGTGCGCGAGGCGATCGCCTACGGCCGGCCCGACGCCACGCCGTCCGAGGTGGAGGCGGCGGCCCGGGCGGTCGGCGCGCACGACATGATCGTCGGGCTGTCCGGCGGCTACGAGCACGAGGTCGCGGGCCGGGGCCGGAACCTCTCGGCGGGCCAGCGCCAGCTGATCGCGCTGGCCCGGGCGGAGCTGGTGGACCCGGACATCCTGCTGCTGGACGAGGCCACCGCGGCGCTCGACCTGGCCACCGAGGCGGCGGTCAACCACGCCGCGGACCGGCTCAGCGGCGGCCGCACCACGCTGGTCATCGCCCACCGGCTGACCACCGCCGAGCGCGCCGACCGGGTCGTGGTGCTGGACCACGGCCGGGTGGTGGAGGACGGCACGCACAGCGAACTGCTCGCCCGGGGCGGGGCGTACACCCGGCTCTGGCAGGCGTTCGTGGCGGAGGGCCACGGCGGGAGCGGCGACGCTCCCGTACCGGCCTCCGATCTGATCGTCGGATAGGCGGTCCGGACGGCGGGCGGGGCGGGGCGTCGGGCGTCGGAACCGGCGCCCGTCACCGCGTCACCCCGCGCCCGTCACCCCGTCACGCCGCGCCCGCCACCGCGTCACGCCGGGAGCAGGGCGATCAGCAGCCCGGAGGGGTCGATCCCCCGGGGCAGCTCGCTCACCTGCCCGTCCCCGACCTCGACCACCCGCCAACCGGAGCCGTCGGCCCGTTCGGCGAGGTCGGTAGTGACGAACCGGCAGCCCAGCGCCCGCACCAGCGGGCGGACCACGGACAGGTCGGGAGCGGCCGGGCAGCCGGGCAGGTCCGGGTGCGGCCCGACCAGCACCGGCTCGCCGTCCAACCACCACACCCGGGCCTCCACCGCCCGCCGCCGCCCGTGCCGATCCGGGTCCCGATCCGCGTCCCGGCCCGCATCGCGGTCCCCGCCCCGGCCGCCGTCCGGGGCACCCTCGGAACCACCGCCGGACGGGGCGTCGGGGGTGTCCCACACCACCCGGGTGAACTCCTCGAACCGCCGCAGCACCACACCGCCCGCCAGGTGCTCGGCCTGCCGTTCCACGAACCGCGCCACCACCCGCCCGACGGCGGGCAGATCCGCGAGGTCCGGGATGTAGCACGCCTCGTCCCACTCCTCCTTGCGGGACTTCACGTAGTCCTTGACGATCGCCGGCCCCCGCCCGCCGAGCCGGGCGACGGCCGACGCCAGCCGTTCCGCCCCGGGCGGCTCGACCCCGGCGCCCGTCCCGGCCGCGCCGGTCCCGGCCCCCGGCAGCGGCAGCCAGACGCTCTGCGGGGTGGCCCCCTCGAACACCTCGTACCAGCCCGGCAGCTCGTGCGCCGAGGCGTACCCGGGCGGGCTGGTCAGCAGTTGCCCGCCGCGCTCCGCCAGGGCGGCGGCGAAGTCCGCGTAGCGCTGCGAGGGGAGCATCCACCCCCGGTACCAGAGCGGCCCGCGCCCCGCCGGCACACTACGGACGGCCGCACGGGCGTCCCCGGCGAGCAGCGCGTCGTGGTCGACCAGGTGGTGCTCGCCGCCCAGGTCGCGCAGCAGCCTGGCCTCCCAGGCGAACTGCGGGTCGACCCGGCGCGGGTCCAACGGATGGGAGGGGAGGAGGAAGGCGGGTGCGAGCATGGGCGTCAGGGTACGGCCACCGACTGATCGTCGGGCCGTCAAAACCCCGACGTCACAGGCCTCGACCCGGACGGACGGACCTGCCCGGGAACCCGTTTCGCGGTCCGCCCGCGCCGTTGCGCCGACCGGACCCGCTCGTCCCGGCCGACCGCCCGGCGGAATCGGCTCGACGCCCGCGGCGGCCCGCTGCGAGAGTGACCCGATGCGAAACCTGTGGCGCAACGCGCGAAGGATCCCGCGGCAGGCCGCCCGCACGGTAGTCCTGGACGAAACGGGCTCCGTCTTCCTCCTGCGCTCGGACAACAGCGAGGTCGGCGTGCACTGGACCATGCCGGGCGGCGGCATCGAGCCCGGCGAGACACCGAGGACGGGGGCGCGCCGCGAGCTTCGGGAGGAGACCGGCTGGTCCGACCTGGAACCCGGCCCACTGCTCTGCACCTGGGAGCACGACTTCACCTGGCACGGCACGCCCGTCCGCCAGCACGAGCACATCTACCTCACCAGCGGCCCGCACCGCGGCCCGGTCGGCGACCTCAGCGCGATGCACGCCGCCGACCGGATCCTCGACTGGCGCTGGTGGACCCCGGCGGACCTCGTCGACGAGGACGCGGACGCCCTCTGGCCGCCCCGGCTGCCCGAACTGCTGGCCGCCGTGCGGGAGGGGTGGCTCGCCGACCGCCGCGCACCCGAGCCGGTCGACCTCGGCTACATCCCGAACGCCCGGCCCGCCCGTTCCTGACCGGCGACCGGCGACCGGCGCCCGTAGCCCGTAGCCCGACCCGACGCCCGGCCTAGACCGTCCGCCGCCCGCCGCGCCGACCCGCCCGTCCGGGCGGACCGGCCTGCCAGTCCCGCAGCTCCAGCTCCCGGTCGTGCAGCGCCGCGGGATTGATCACGACCGAGAGCTGCGCCCCGGCCAGCCGCTCGAAGGCGAGGCCGGTGGCGCTCAGCAGGTGTTCGGTCGGCACCGAGACGGCGATCGCGGGCCGCCACGCGGGCAGCACCACCAGACAGGTTCCCCGGCCGAGCCGGACGAGTTCGGCGGCGGCCCGGACGGCGGGCCGCTCCTCGGGGCGGCCGGGCACCCCCGCGGACCCGGGGCGTCCCGCCGCCTCCGGCGGGTTCGGGGTGCCGCCGATCAGGACGCCCAGCGGCGCCTCGGGGCCCGCCACCGGCTGGGCATCGGCCCCGGTCCGGTCGCTGTCGGTGCGCGGCCCGGGGACGGTCGGCACGTCCGCCGTCGGCGCCGGGCCGGGGCGCGCGGTGTCCGACCGGAGGGCGCCGCCCGCCTGCGGGTGCATCCGGCGGAGCCGGCGCGAGGGCGCCGGGCGGCGGGTGACGACGGTGCGCAGCTCCTCCTGGGCCGCCCGCAGTACGGGGACGGTCCGGTCCTGGACGGCCGGCGGCCGCTGGAGTCGGACGAAGCCCTCGCCGCCACCGTCACCGCCGCTCGCACGCTCCGGTCCGGCCACGCCGTCCGACCGGTCCTCCGACCCGCCGGACCGGCCTCCGCTCCCGTTCCCCCTCCCGTTCCCGTTCCCGTTCCCGTCGCCACCGCCGCGCGGCCGCGGCACGGTGCCGCCCGGCAGGACCCCGGCGGCGCCGGCCGCCCGGCCGTCGGTCCCCGCCGCCGCGATCGAGCAGCGGGTGGCACCGCCCACCGGCGCGGCGGTCGCCGCACCGTCCGCGGCGGCCCCCGCGCCCCCGTCCGGGCGGGCGGGCGACGGCGGCGCGAGCGGTGCGGCGGACGGGAGCCGGTCGGCGTCGGTCTGGTCGAGCGTGGTCATTGGCAACGGGCCCTTCGGGGTTCGGTGCCGTCGATCCTCCCGCACCGGGCGATCTGCTCCAAGCGCCTTTCCACCCCGTGTGCCCCACGCCACCGTTCCACCTCATCCGTCCCGCCCGCCCCACGCCCTGACACGGCCTCGGACCGGGACGGCGTGCCCCCGTGTGCCCCCGCGCCCCCCCGGGGGGAGGCGCCGGTCAGGCGCCGGGCGCCACGAAGCCCTTGAGGTCGGCCAGGACGACGTTGGCCGCGGCCACGCCGAGACCGAGGAACCAGGTCTCGTCCGGGACCGGCCGGGCCTGGCCGGACTTGACCGCGCCGAGCGTCTTCCACAGCGCCCCGCCGAGCACCGCGTCCTGGTTGGTGGAGCTGGGCGTGCCGTAGACGCCGTAGAAGATCCAGTCGGCGTCGGCCTTGTCGATCTGCTCGGGGCTGATCTCCACCGCGAGCTCCTTGACCTGCTCGATCTTGGGCTGCGGCAGCTGGGTGTCGGCGAGGATGGTGCCGATGAAGGAGAGCTCCGCGTAGAGGCGGGTCTTGCCGGGCATGAAGCGCAGCGGCGTGATGGTCGGCCGCTTGTCGCCGAGCTTGGCACCGATCGCCGCGGCGGCCGCCTGGTAGGCGTCCAGCTGGGCCTTGGCCTCCGCCTCCAGGCCGAACGGGCTCGCGTTCAGCACGAAGTTCTGCTTCCAGGGGTAGCCGGGGCGCAGCGAGAACACGGTCGGCGCGATCTTGGAGAGCTGCTCGTACTGGTCCTGGGCGCGCAGCTGGCTGCCGAGGATCAGGTCGGGCTTGAGCGCGGCGATGGCCTCCAGGTTGAGGCTGTTGATGGTGCCGACGTTGGCGGGCTCGCCGGCCTTGTCCTTGAGGTAGGACGGCATCGTCTTGGAGCCGTCGGTGTGGACGACGCCGACCGGCTGGATGCCGAGCGAGACGACGTTGTCGAGCTCGCCGGTGTCGAGGACGACGACCCGGGCCGGCTTGGCGGGGACGACGGTCTCGCCCATCGCGTGCCTGATCGTCCGGGGGTAGACGCCGGGGGCGGCGTCGGTGCCGAAGCCCTTCATCTTCTCGATCACGGTGGCGTAGTCGTCGCCGCCCTGCTTGACCGACTTCTGGTCCGGCGAGGAGCCGCCGGAGGGCTTGGCCGTCCCGCTGCCGGAGGCGCCGGGCGCGGAGCCGGAGTCCGAACCGTCCGAGCTGCCGCAGGCGGTGAGCAGTCCGCCGAGGCCGAGCACGGCTCCGCCGGTGAGGGCCGCGGTGAGCAGGGTCCGGCGGGTGGGGGGGGGGGTGGTCGGGCGGCCGGAGGTGGGGGACACGCGGCACTCCTTCACGGACGGGGTCGGGTTAGGTGAGGCAAACCTATCCGACGCTCGCGGCGGGCTCTCCGCCGCATCGTCCGAGGGGGGTGGAATCGGGTCCCAAAACACCTCAAACCGTGGCATATCCGGCGAATCAATTCGGTAACGACCCTTCGAAATAAAGGTACACGCCTTAACAGTCCATGCATCACTGGTCAACGGTTGGGCGCTGTCGGGCAAATCGAAGGGAGTGTCCCAGATCACCAAGGGTTGGCCTACTCAACCTTCGGTACCCGCACCTAGGGTGCGCTGGTGTTTGATCAGCAGCTCTCAGAGCACGGAAGCAGCGGCCGGGCAACGGCGCCCGCCGCTCCGCAGGGTGCCCCGGTCAGTGGCGCCAGTGGTGGAGCCCCCGGCGCAGCGCCGGAGGCGGCGGGGGCAACGGGGGCAGCGGGGGACAAGGGCCTACGGGGCAACTCCGTCGGCCTGCTGAGCAGCGTGGTCCTGGGCGTCTCCACGGTCGCCCCGGTCTACTGCCTGACCGCGACCCTGGGCCCGACGGTCACCGCCGTCGGCGTCCAGATGCCCGCGGTCTTCCTGGCCGGCTTCCTGCCGATGCTGCTCGTCGCGTTCGCGTACAAGGAACTGAACAAGGACTTCCCGGACTGCGGCACGTCCTTCACCTGGACGGTCAAGGCCTTCGGCCCCCGGATCGGCTGGATGGCCGGCTGGGGCCTGACGGTCGCCACGATCATCGTGCTGTCCAACCTCGCCGGGGTGGCCACCGACTTCCTGTACCTCATGCTCGGCGAGATGACCGGCAGCGGCGCCGTCGCCGACCTCAACGACAACAAGGCCGTCCACCTGGCCACCGTCGTCGTGCTGATCGCCGCCGCCACCGCGATGAGCTACCGCGGCATGACGGCCACCAAGTGGTTCCAGTACAGCCTGGTCGGCCTCCAGCTCGCCGTCCTGCTGCTGTTCTCCGCCATCGCCATCGCCAAGGCCGCCGCCGGCGACCTGCCGGACTCGGTCGGCTTCTCCGCCTCCTGGCTCAACCCGCTCGAGGTCAGCTCGTTCAGCGCGTTCACCGCCGGACTGTCCCTGTCGATCTTCATGTACTGGGGCTGGGACACCTGCCTCACCATGAACGAGGAGACCAGCGGCAGCGCCAAGACCCCGGGCCGGGCCGCGATGATCTCGATGGTCACCCTGGTCGGCTCCTACCTGCTGGTCGCGATCGCCGCCCAGATGTTCGCCGGCGTCGGCACCACCGGCACCGGCCTCGGCAACCCCGACACCGCCGACAACGTGTTCGCCGCCCTGGCCCGCCCGGTGCTCGGCTCCCCGTGGAGCATCCTGCTCTTCGTGGCTGTCGTCGCCAGCGCCGCCGCCAGCCTGCAGACCACCTTCATCCCGGTCGCCCGCACCCTGCTCGCGATGAGCGCCTACCGGGCCGTGCCGCCGCGCTTCGGCACCGTCCACCCGCGCCACCGCACCCCCGGCTTCGCGACCGTCGCCGCCGGCATCGCCACCGCCGCCTTCTACGTCGGCATGAGCGTGATCAGCGAGAACGTCGTCCAGGACACCATCCTGGCCCTCGGCCTGATGATCTGCTTCTACTACGCGCTGACCGCCTTCGCCTGCGTCTGGTACTTCCGCCGCTCGCTCCGCGACAGCCTGCGCGACCTCGTCGTCAAGGGCCTCGCCCCGCTGCTCGGCGGCATCCTGCTCAGCGGCGTCTTCCTGCAGACCCTCACCGACGCCTGGGACCCGGAGTACGGCAGCGGCGCGGTGTTCGGCATCGGCTCGGTGTTCGTCATCGGCGTCGGCATCCTGCTGCTCGGCGCGGTGCTCATGGCCGTCTACGGCGTGTACCGGCCCGCGTTCTTCCGCGGCGAGACGCTCCGCAAGGACACGCCCGCCCTCGTCGTCGAGGACTGACGGCGGCCGGGGAACCGAACGGCGGGCCCGAGCGGGGACCCGCTATCCTCGAACCCATGAAGCGCTTCGCAGGTCTCAGCTGGTGGCCGTCCTAGGACGGCCACCAGCCACGCCTGACCAGGGCCGTCCGGGATGGACGGCCCTGCTGCGTTTCTCCGACGGGACGGGCCCCGAGCCCCGGACGGCCGCCACCACCGCCGTACCGAGGAGAAACCCCGTGACCACGACCACCGCCGTCACCGACCAGCCCGACCTCGCCGACCTCTCCGACCTCTCCGACCTCGACGAGAGCGTCCGCGCCGACCCGGCCGCCCACCGCGTCCTCACCGGCGACCGCCCCACCGGCCCGCTCCACCTCGGCCACTACTTCGGCAGCCTCCGCAACCGCGTCCGCCTCCAGCGCCTGGGCGTCGAGATGTTCCTGGTCATCCCCGACTACCAGGTCATCACCGACCGGGACATCGCCGACCGCCTCGCCGAGCACACCGAGAACCTCGTCCTGGACTACCTGGCCACCGGCATCGACGCCGACCGCGCCACGATCTTCACCCACAGCTCCGTCCCCGCCCTCAACCAGCTGCTGCTGCCCTTCCTCAGCCTGGTCAGCGTCGCCGAACTCCACCGCAACCCCACCGTCAAGGACGAGATCGCCCACTCCAGCCAGGCCGCCGTCAACGGACTGATGCTCACCTACCCCGTCCACCAGGCCGCCGACATCCTCTTCTGCAAGGCCGACCTGGTCCCCGTCGGCAAGGACCAGCTGCCCCACCTGGAGGTCGCCCGCACGGTCGCCCGCCGGTTCAACGAGCGCTACCCGCGCCCCGACGGCACCGCCGTCTTCCCCCGCCCCCGCGCCCTGCTGGGCGCCGCCCCGCTGCTGCTCGGCACCGACGGCGGCAAGATGAGCAAGAGCCGGGGCAACTCCATCCCGATCGGCGCCGACGAGGACACCACCGCGCGGCTCCTCAAGGGCGCGAAGACCGACGCCGACCGCCGCATCGGCTACGACCCCGCGGGCCGCCCCGAGGTCTCCAACCTCCTCCTGCTCACCGCCCTCTGCCAGGACCGCACCCCAGAGGAGGTCGCCGAGGAGATCGGCGACGGCGGCGCGGCCGCGCTCAAGCGGACCGCCACCGAGGCAGTCAACGAGTACTTCCGCCCGATCCGCGCCCGCCGGGCCGAACTCGCCGCCGACCGCGCCCACCTGCGCGAGGTCCTGCGCGCCGGCTCCGGGCGCGCCAACGCGATCGCCGACGCCACCCTCGCCGAAGTGCGCGAGGTCATGGGATCGCTGTGAACGCGTCAGGGGCATAACCTCTCGGGGCCGGTCGCGCACCGGCCCCGGGACCACCCCGCGCCAGCCCGCCCCGCCCCAGCCCGCTCCACCCCGGAAGGAACCCGGCCATGGACCAGCACCCGACCACCCCCGGCCGAGGACTGACCCGCCCGCCGCACCTCCGCCCCGGGGACCACGTCGCCGTGGTCGCCACCAGCGGCCCCATCGACCCCGGGCGGCTCGCCGCCGGCACCGCCCTGCTGCGCTCCTGGGACCTGCGCGTCACCGTGGCCCCGCACGCCCTCGACACCCACCCCGTCCTCGGCCACCTCGCCGGCACCGACGCCCACCGCGCCGCAGACCTCCAGGCCGCATGGCTCGACCCGACCGTCGACGCCGTCATCTGCGCCCGCGGCGGCTACGGCGTCCACCGCATGGTCGACCTCCTCGACTGGGACGCCCTGCGCACCGCACCGCCCAAGGTGCTGATCGGCTTCAGCGACGTCTCCTCCCTGCACGAGGCCTTCGCCCAGCGCCTCGGCCTCGCCACCCTCTACGGCCCGATGAGCGCCACGGCGACCTTCCTGGCGGACGGGCCCACCGCCGAACACCTGCGCCGCACCCTCTTCGACCCCGCCGCCACGACCGTCCTCACCTCCGCCACCGCCACCGCCCTGGTCCCCGGCCGGGCCCGCGGCATCACCGCCGGCGGCTGCACCCACGTCCTCGCCGCCGAACGCGGCACCCCCGCCGCCCGCTCCTCCTACGCCGGCAGCATCCTGATCCTCGAAGACGTCAACGAGCATCCCTACCAGCTCGACCGCATCCTCACCCAGCTCCTGCGCTCCGGCGCCTTCGACGGCGTCACCGGCATCGCCCTCGGCTCCTGGGAGGGCTGCGGCCCGCTCGACCGGGTCCGGGACGTGATGCTCGACCGCCTCGGACCGCTCGGCGTCCCGATCATCTGGGAACTGGGCTTCGGCCACGGCCCGTCCACCCTCACCGTTCCGCTCGGCGTCCCCGCCCTGCTCGACGCCGACGCCGGCACCCTCACCATGGACCTTCCCGCCCTCGCCCAACGCTGAGTAGGGTTCGCCCATGAACGCGGACCGTTCCACGGGGATCGTGACCGACCTCGCCGCGGACAGCCTCGCGGCCCTCGCCCTCGATCTGCTGCGCGGCCCCGGCAGCAGCGCCCGGACCATCCTCGGACTCGCGGGCCCGCCCGGTGCCGGCAAGTCCACCCTGGCCCGGCACCTCGTCGCCGAGGTCGAACGCCACGAGGGCCCGGGCAGCGCCGCGTACCTCCCGCTCGACGGCTTCCACCTCTCCTCCGCGCAGCTCGACCGCCTCGGCCTCGGCCACCGCAAGGGCGCACCCGCGACCTTCGACGCCCACGGCTACGTCGCCCTGCTGCGCCGGGTCGCGACCGAGCGCTTCCAGGACATCTACGTCCCCGACTTCGACCGCGCCCTCGACGAGCCGGTGGCCGCCCGGCACGTCGTCCACCCGCGCACCCGTCTCGTCGTCACCGAGGGCAATTACCTCGCCGCCGCCGACCACCCCTGGCCCGAGGCCCGGAACCTGTTGCGCGAACTCTGGTACGTCGAGACCGACGACGCTGTCCGGGAGGCCCGCCTCCTCGACCGCCACCGCACCGGCGGACGCGACGAGGCCGCCGCCCGCCACTGGGTCAACGGCAACGACCACCCCAACGGCGAGTACGTGAAGGCCGGCCGCGCGGCCTGCACGCGCATCGTCCGAGTAGGCCGTTTGCCTTCGCACCCGAATGGGCGTAGTGTTCTCTAGTCGCTCGGCTGGGAGCACCGGACACGCGTCTGCGCGGACGGTCCCGGAGCGGCCAATCCTCTGAAACACCACCTTTTCCCGGTTACGGGCCGAGGCGTGTCGTTATTTGTTTCGACGCGTTCCGGCTCAGGGTCTATTCGGTGTGCCTGCTTTCAGGGATTGCGGCCGGATTCGCTTTTCGGAGCGGGGATCGGCTAGAGTTTGAAACGTCGGACGGGGCGTCAAGCCGCAGAAGACACCAGCGAGTTGGATGAAGGAAGCGCCGGGAACGGCACGGAAAACATCTGATAAGATGGAGACACGAAAGAACGAAGCGCCCGGAGGGCCGGTGTGAAAGCCGCCTGATGGAAGCGTCCGTTCCTTGAGAACTCAACAGCGTGCCAAAAGTCAACGCCAGATATGTTGACATCCCCGGCCTCAGATTCTCTGGGGTTGGAGATTCCTTTTGAAATAACACTAGCGAGGACGCAGTGCGCGGGACCGCCTTATTCCGGCTGGTTGCCGTGCCGCTCTGTGCGAGTGTGAACCGGATTACCGGTAATCATTCACGGAGAGTTTGATCCTGGCTCAGGACGAACGCTGGCGGCGTGCTTAACACATGCAAGTCGAACGGTGAAGCCCTTCGGGGTGG